>NZ_JBGONH010000058.1:0-98 GCF_041439075.1 Vibrio sp. FF145 | reverse complement strand
CTCTTACTAGCTTGGTACAAACCCTTTTGTGTATCACACAAAGAAAAAGGTTCATCGCGGCTTTCCGGGGAAAGCCGCTTTTATCTTCAAGAAGAAGT
>NZ_JBGONH010000057.1:0-32565 GCF_041439075.1 Vibrio sp. FF145 | reverse complement strand
ACAGCTCGGAAGGATCCTTCAACCGATCACTTTGGCTTTAACTGATCGGCATTACCCTATGGGGTTGGTTTTTTAACGAAAATTCAAGTGGCTAAAGATATAAAAGCGCTTAACGAGGCAATGTCAGACTATTACCAATCACGTAAATTTGTTTGGTCTAACTACTTCCTTGTGGGTACATCTTGGACAGTCTCAAACGAGAGTGATTTAAATAAAGGAGAGATACCTCCCACTTGGAAAAATGAAATAGGCGGTTCGAAGTTATTATCAAACAGCACAATGGAGACCTATGTCCAAAACCCCCAATGGTTTGCTTTAGTGCATCCTAAAGAAGATAGGGGCTGTTTTGCTTGTCATAAATATAATCCTTTAACAAAGAAAGCCTTACATTTAAGCCATATGTTTAATGCGGCCCAAGATTATGGTCCGTGTTTCTTTAAGGATTGATTTAGAACCTAAAAATTGAAACTTCCTAACAAAAAGTGATCGGCTTTCCACTTTTATAATTTTACCCTTTCAAATTAAAAGGTTTTATAGAAATTAACGTTAATTAAACCACATAATAACATTTCATAGCTCAAGACAATCCATTGGACTTATAATTATAAAGAGTTAAGCATGCGCTCCAGACACCCTTGGTTAGACCGCTTATTCAGTCCCCACCCTCAATGGGTCTATAAGACTGGTGTTATGTTATTGGCCCTGTTGTTTAGCTTATTGGCTTCATTAGCAACCAGTCTTTATCAAGTTCATAATGAAATTAAGCATGACGTCGACTACCTCGATCAAATCGTTTCTGTTGCGATTAAATATGGGCTTGAAAAACCCACTCTTTCTGAAGCCAGCGTCGCTAGCGGTGAATGCTCCACTGACACTATAGAGCAGTTAGAGAAGCTTTATGTGTCGCATCTACTTATGTCGATACCCATCGTTAATCTTGATAAGCAGAAACCTTATACCTATTGCTCTCCTTTCGGCGTTGAGCAATTTGAACAACGTAATTTTAAGAACTTACTCAGTACACAATTAAAAGGGGAAATGTGGCGTTTAGCGATTTATTCTCTCTCCACAACCCCAAAACATCCCCCCTATTTATACGGTTCGAATGGACAATATGGCTTCCTCTTTCCATTACGCACGGAATACCTTTTTCTTGAAAATGATTTAGACCATCAACGCTCTATTCGTTTATCTTTACCAAAAGAAAATTACACTATCCTTGAAATAGGCAGTTTGCCCAATGCTGATCGCCTGTACTCGAACTCAGTTGCTTCAAACTATCTTCCTCTTACCTTTGAATCCTCCGTCTCAGCCTCACGAGTGCTTTCGAAGTTTAAGCAAAACTTGTGGCCGGTCACCACTTTACTCTTTATGATTTCACTCACCATTCTTTGGTTATGTGTTTCCTATTGGCACGCAAAAAAAGAAATTGCTCTTCAAAAAGCGGTTCGAGACGCCCAGTTTTTCCCCTATTATCAACCCATTGTAGACGCACAAACAGGTAAAATGCTCGGTGTCGAAGCTTTACTCCGATGGCTTCCCTCTGATGGCCGCGTCATAGAACCAAGCAAGTTCATCCATTATCTAGAGCAAAGTGGGGATATCATTCCAACAACAGAAAATCTCATTACAACCATTTACCGCGACTTATCGTCTTTGATGAGTCAAAACGCTGAGTTTTATTGCAGTGTCAACATCACTCCTCTGCACCTACAAAATGACGATTTTTACCACTATTTAAAGCGGTTTCAGCACGACTACTCAAAACTGACGCTTGAATTGACAGAACGCCAACCGATTGAAAATTTGGCGTTTGCCAGTCAGCGCCTCGCCTTACTCAAAACATTAGGACTTAAAATAAGCCTTGATGATGCAGGTACCGGTTATGGCGGAAACTCCTATTTGCATTATTTCGATATTGACACTATTAAAATAGACAAAATGTTTACACGCTCCATTGATGAAGGAAAATCCGCTGTTCTCGATGGGTATATTAAAATGGCTAAGCAGTTAGAAATGAATCTAGTAGCGGAAGGGGTTGAAAATAAGCTTGAAGCTAACGGGCTTTTATTAAGAGGCGTCTTTCAACATCAAGGTTACTATTACGCTAAACCTATGTCGCTTGAAGATCTCCATCGCTGGGCTTTAGATTATGGTTATACTCACGAGCGGGTTAGTGAGGCGCTCAGCTAAAAACATCACGGAGCTTACCTTAGTCAACAACGAAAAGATGCTCTTGCTAATCTCGTGGTTTAGCCTATTTGAGTCCATAAAACGAACACGTAGGGAGTAAAGAAGATAACCACACTCTTTGCTCATTTGTGGCATCACTTACTTAAAGTGGTCCACCAAGGTCCCCTTGTGGGATAACGAACCGTTCCCGCCTTACACATCAGAACATGTACGTCAGAAAACCCTTTTGGCCCGTTCTTTCACGATAGGTCGAAAACCAAGTCCCTTGTGCGTTGCTGATGCTTTCAAACATTGTCATCCCCATTGATGTTGATTCATACTGACTACGTTGATATCGCAGTCTTTGAGAGCAAAGTCGAAAAACACATTCGTCGGCTTTTTATTCCATCAGCATACCAACACCCGCATCACCGTAAGAGTGGCTGCCTTCACTATTGCAAAAAGCGCCGCAGATGGGCGCAGGCCTGCGTAATATGCCTAAAAAGTTCAGGAGCCTTACCTGGGGCGACGTCCAAGGCTGTTTTTCTACTCAATTAAGCATGCTGGTTAAGTGGTTAAACAGAGTTACTTGGGAATACCAGACACCACACCCTTTGGGTGTGCGTATTCTACTACAAGAATACACAAGCCAGTTTGTAGCACGGCTCTTGAGAGAGAGCCCATTGTTTTGTTCTTTTAAAAGAGCAAAACAATGTCCTTAAAAGGAGTTTAAATAATGCAAATTGTATACGGATATTGTCGTGAAGATGAGGCGGGGAGTTTATTGGACCGCTTTGTTGAACAAGGGGATTTTGTCAGCTTCAAAGAACTGGGCTCAGTCGGGCGTGAATACATGGCATTTGCTGCTTTGTTGCCTTTTACTGACCGCCTCCCCTTTCCTTTCTATTGGAAGGGTGTTCATTTCGTTTCGGTTCAAAAACACACTCAATCGGTCCGTCAACTCACGCCACCACCATCAAAAAATGCTCGCAAAAAACATTATCGTAAACTCAAAAATACGATAATGACCCCCCAAAATTGGAAACAACACGTCAGTCGCAATCGCGGTTTGAAGTATGTAAACGCTTCCTTGTTGCCTTTAATGTAATCAAGAAGCACCATGGGACCACCCTCACTCATACGGCTTAAAGTCAGCCCAAAGGCATGACGAACAAACAACGTCCACTTTTCAACCCACCAGATGCACGACACCCCTTTTGATAAAAGCGGTGCGATGTCGTGCCTCTTTTATTTACATTTAAAGGTAACCACATGAAAGATAAAACCTCACGCTTCATCCTTCCTCTTACGTATTGGCGTCACTTTTGTATGCTACTGGCCGTCTACTTTGCCTGTGCGTCACCCGCTTACGCCGATGACCTTTTTGCCAGTGGTAAAGATACCGTGACCAACACGGTAGGGACGGGGTCTTCTGGCGAGTTCTACATTCTGGTGGCAGGCCTGATTGGCGGCATCATCGTGGGCATCATGCAAAAGAACTGGGTGGGTGGCATCATCGGCTTTTTCGTTGGCGTGGTGTTCTGGGAAGTTGGTAAAGGGTTTGTAGGCTTATAAACCACATAAGGAGAGCGCGAAACTATTCGCCCTATTTCACCATGGATCATCAAGACAAACAAACCCTCTTCGCTTTTCCAAACTACTTACAAACCGACGTCAAAATAGTCGGATTTCCAATCGATGAAATACTCCCTTCTATCTTGTTGTTTTTGATGTTGTTCAACATCAATCGGTTGGTCGCGGTCGCCGTGTGTATCGGCTTTTTCCTCACCATTCGCAGCTTAAAAGTCCGACACGGCCCCAAATTCATCATTCACTTCATCCACTGGTATGGGGATGACACAGCGAATAAAACCATTTTTAAACGCACGCCCCCCGCCACAAAAAAATATTGGATTTACTGATGCTCAATGAACATAACGGCGAGGCGCTTAAAGCGGCTCGCTTTATCAATTACGTCCTCACCGCGGTGGTGTTGATCACCGCCTTAGGAACCGCTGGGTTGAGTTTTGCTTTATTAAGCCAAAACCAAGCGGAAAAGCGCACCTTCGTGCCACCTCATATCGACCGAGCGTTTACGATCTCAAGCGATGCGGTTGATGAAGCGTATCTTTCTATGATGGCCGATTGGTGGATACACCTAAAATTTAATGTCACGCCCTCTAACGTTAAACGTCAATTCAACTTACTCATTACCTACGTGCCGCCTAAATACTGGAGTGGCTTACAAGACAAGTTGATGCGAGAAGCCGAATTTATCATCGAGAACGACGTCACCAGTTTTTTTGAAGTTGACACGCTGTCTATCAACCTGAATGAAATGAAAATACGGGTCAAAGGCACGCTCAACAAAACCATCGCGGGGCGCACACTTGACCCTGAGCCCGTGACGTATCTACTCCAAGCCGATTACTCAAGTGGCTTGATTGAACTTCACACCATCGCCCAAGAGATACCGTTATGAAAATACGCTTGATTTATGCTTTTTTTGGTTTGTTGTTACCCATCATGAGCCACGCCCATACGATTGACGCAAAGACCTACTATTTTGAGCAAAATGATACCATTGTGTTGCCCTTATCCTCGGTCAACACCAACCGTTTAGTAGTGAAAGACGACAAGATATTAAACCTTCATTGCCCTAGAGGGTTTTGTCTCGCTAAAGCCAATCAACGAGACCAATCGGGCTCTATTACCGTCAAACTCAACATCGCCTTGCCTTTTACCGCGCACGTCACCACAGAGAAAGGTCAAAATTTCTCGCTTTTTATCAACCCTAAAGCCGTCCCTGCGGTGGTGAATGAGTTTATTCCGCTTCGCTCTACTGCAGAGAAAAGTGTCTTTGAAAAAGATCTCGAATACCCTTTGGCCTTGGGGCAACTCACCAAACAAATGATACATTGGCAGCGTTCAAAGACGCCTATCCCAGGGTTTCGTGTCCATCCGATTGACCCCGAAACCCTCCCCAAAGACACGTCGCCACTGGCCATTATTCCGCAGACCCTTTTTGTAGGCCGCCCCTTCTCTGGGCTTATTTATCAAGTTAAAAACCAATCCAATGACACCGTCACTCTGACCGAAGCGCAATTTTACAGTTACGCCAGTCGGAGCGCCTCACTTGACCGTTATACCTTACCCCCAGGTGAATCTACACATCTGTACATCATCACAGGAGGTCGCGAATGAAACGATTGAAACAGTGGCTTTTTAGAGAGTCAGACTTAGAGGATGGAGTGCTCGCCAATGACCAAAGTAAGCAGCGTAACCAAATACTCAGCCTGTTAGCCGTTGCGCTCTTAGTCGCAGTTTTTTTTGCGTTTAAAGCCTTTAAACAACCTCGAACCTCGCTAGATACTGCGAAAGAAGTCGTTGAGTCAGCCCCCAATTTTGGGGAAATCATTACTGATGATTTTACCGACAAAGACAACCGCTCAGCCTTGACCTTACAAGGTCAAGACATTGAAGACGTCAAAGAAAAGATGGAAAACCTCAATCGAGACGTCGATCGTTTGATGACGAGCAACGAAAATACGATTTCGCAAATGAAGAAAGAGAACGAGATCTTACGCGAGGAATTACGCCAACATCAAGAAGCGCAGCGCACCATCGCCTTGCCATCAACCCAATCGCTATCCTCAAAGGAAGCCGGTCACCTCACCGTCATGGGAGAGCCTGCGCCGTTTGGCTCGCGCCCACTTCCTCCCAAACCTTTACCCTCTTACGCCACCAATGATCTGCAAAAAGAGAGCTTTCAATACAGCAAAGCCGATAAGGCCTCGTTTGATGACCAAGGGCAAGCGTTTGACTCGTTTGATTTTTTTTGGACAGCCTCCTCAGAGTCAGCGTACCAACGAACCGTCGACAATTACGTCCCGTCGGGCACCTTTGTGACCGCCAAAATCACCGGTGGCGCCGATGCCAATGCCGGGGCGTTCGGCCAAAGTGATACCGCCCCCATCGTGTTTCAAACCGTGCATGAAGGCGTGTTGCCCAATGGAGAAAAGAGCCACCTCAAAGACTGCACCATCATTGGGAGCGTGTACGGTGACCTTTCTTCCAATCGCGGCGTGGCGCGCACTCAAACCCTCAGCTGCATTCGGGACGGTCGAATTTTAGATATCCCCGTTCAAGGCACCGTCTTTAACTTTGGGCGCAATGGCATCCGTGGCACCTCGATTTTACGTAACGGCAAAATCGTCCAAATGGCGGGGATCTCAGGCATCTTAACCGGACTGGGTGAGACCGGGGCGGGCTTGGCCAGCACCACCTCAACCTCAGCGCTTGGCTCAACGTCGAGCCTCAACAGCAAGGATGTGGGATTAAGTTTATTGGGCAATGCCACCTCAGACGTGGGGAGTAAGCTTTCGGATTACTACATTGCCTTAGCCGAGTTATATCACCCCTTCATCGAAATCAATCCAGGGGGCATCGTGAATATCGTCTTTACGAAAGGGTTCCCTCTGGATGATGAGGAAGCGATCAAACGCTATGTTGATCATCAGACAAAAGAGCAAGAGCAAGCAAAACCAGACACCCTTTTAGAAACCATCACACTCAACCCTCTCGCGGCAGAAGTTAACCAACAATTAAATTAAGGTCGGCTTTTATGACTATCAAACTTTTCACAGCGCTGCTTATTAGCCTACTAGCAGGTTGCTCTGCGGGCTTTCAAGATGAATTTAGTTGCCAAAAAATCGGCGGTATACCCGGCTGCGCCAGCATGGATGACATTCGCAACATCTCGACACACCCAACAACACAACAAGTCGCCGAGGCTAACGTCCTGGCTTCCCACCCTTTTGCCTTACTGCCAAGACGCACCCGTGAAGGCCATCCTATTCGAACCCAAGACACGGTTAGGAAGGTGGTGATTTTTCCCTTTACTTCGGATGACACCACCACTTACCTCGACACAATGGATATTTACATTGTGTTAGACGAGTCTACCTGGACAGGTCGCCCTGTTCAGGCTATCAAGAAGGATTAACGCCATGGGCGTCTCAAAAGATTTAAAGGGTTTTTATCAAGAAGCCAAACGTGAATATAACCACCTTCATTCTGAACTGCCTTACCGCACTTTTGATGCGCAGCACAGCCTCTTTCATAACAAAAAGGGCGTAGGATTTGGATTCAAATTGAGCGTCTTAACGGGGGCGAATGACGACATGGTGGAGGCATTTAACCGTCTCATCATGGATTTACCGCCTGGCCATAAATGGGATTACCATTTTTCCATGATGGGCCACAACCACGTGAGTCATTTGATTGAGCAAAATACCGCCTTGAAATCCGCTCGTGCGGGTATTTGCAGTGAATTAGCAAAACAAGAAGCCGATTACGCCAACTTTGCGGCTCACCACGGCTTTTTTCATCGTCAGAAGCATTACTTTGACATCAAAGATTACAGCGCGTGGTTGTTTGTCTCCAGTACGGACGATGTTGATAGTGTGTTGGATTGCAAAGAGGCGCTCACCACGACTTTATCCCAAATTGGACTGGAGCTCACGCCGCTTACCCCCGAAGGCTTAATCAACTACGTCGAAGGCATTCTCAATTTTGACCCCACACAAACCGCCCCTCGCGGATCTGACTACGCACCAGAAGCGTTGATCTACAAACAAGTCCTCTCTCCTGATACCGAGTTTTTAACTCGCCGACATTACACCGACGTTCGCTTTAGTAACCGCCAACATCAAACGGTGACCTCGCGGATCATTTCATTGGGTTTACGCAGTACACCTCGAACTTTCCGCCTTTACGCCTTGCCCGATTGTTTTGCGTCCTTAAAGAGCGTGGCCAAAAATGTGCAATGTCCACACCTCATGACCCTCAATTTTCGCCATCAAGAATCGGGCAGTTTTGCGACCAAAAATGGCGGACGCATTGGAGAGCTGGAAAAAACACTCAAGTCCCCGATGGCATTTTTCTTCCCTCAAGCGAAGAAAGAGCAGAGCGAACGCGAGCAAATTCGAGATGAAATGTCGGATGGCATCAACAGCATGGCATACATGCACCTGACGCTGACGTTATTTACCAACAAAAAATCCGAGCGACTGCATCGCACTACTGCCATTAACGCCTTTCGCTCTGGCGGGATTGATTTACAAACCGTCTCGATGCTGCAAAGCCAAGCGCTCATGACGACCTTACCGTTCATGATGACCGATGGGTTTTGGGCCGATTGCGACCGTGCTGGACGCATTCAAACCGTAAAAACCGGCAATGTGGCCAACCTCTTGCCTCTTGTGATGGACGTAAAGAATTTCAGTGGCGGCATGATGCTTCCCACCATGCGCCAACAAGCCTTTTGGTTTAATCCGTTTAATTGTGGCTCAGATAACTACAACATCGCCCTGACCGGAGGCTCCGGGGCAGGAAAATCCTTCTTTGTGCAAAAGCTCGCCGAAACCCTCTTTGCCATGAACGGTAAAATCTGGGCGTTAGATAAAGGAAAGAGCTTTAAAAAGCTCACCTTGATGCTTGGCGGCCGCTACATGACAGCTGAGAAGATTTACCTCAATCCATTCACTCACCTGGAACGCATTGCCATGGGGGATGACTATACCGATGAAAAAGGCGAACAGGTCAACCCTCTCAAGGAAACGCTGCACACCATCACCGGACTCTTTGCGACCATGGCCTGCCCCACACACGAAATGGGAGATTTTGAAAAATCGGTCCTCGGTGATTGCATCATTGCGGCTTGGCAGGCACACAAAAGCGAGACGTTGGTTGACCATGTGCAAGAAGCGCTGTTTGCGGCGGCCGAAAAACAAGGCGGTGATCGCCGCCTTTCTGATATCGCCATGCAACTGAATAAATACCGCTCAGAGGGGATCTACGGTGACACCTTCAATAAACCGTCCATGCTGGATCCCAATGTCCACTTTACCACCATTGAACTCGACGGATTTCCCTCGGACATCATGCGACCGGTGATTTTTGCGCTGATGTCGAGCATCACTCAGCAGATGTACCTTTCAGGCTCTCGTTCAACGCCGAAGATGTGCATCATTGAAGAGGCGTGGTCTCTGATGGCTGGCTCTAATGCACAGGCACAAGAATTCATCAATACCGGTTATCGCACCGCCCGAAAATTTGGGGGTTCGTTTTGCACCGTGACGCAAGGGATTGAGGATTTTTACAGCACACCTGAAGCGCTCGCTGCGTTCAATAACTCCGGCATTCACATCACTCTGCGTCAAGGCAGTGGATTGGCGAAATTCATCAAAGACAATCCTTCACACTTTTCACCCTATGAGCAATTTGTCATCAAGAGTTTTGAAAAGTCCTCCATCGCCGGTTACAGCTCTGTCATGCTAAAAACCGGTGATGTAACGACCTTTCATCGCTTGTTTGCCGATCCTTTTACTCGTGCGTGCCTTTCGACAGAGCCGCATGAGTTTGAGTACTGTGAAACCTTGATGAACCAAGGCGTCCCACTCATGGATGCGGTCAATCAAACCGCAGAGCATTTTTACGGACCAGAAATTGAGATCTTCAACACCCTCATCTATGGTAAGGAGGCCAAATGAAATCCATCCGTCACACACGTCTTGTCGGTGCCCTGTTTGCCATAGTGTTGATGATGTTCACGCTGATGGCCGTCAAGCTCAACACCGCCCCTCAAATCGTGGGCTTCGATATCGAACAAACGTTAGCGCAATATCAAGACCAACTCATTGAAGCCAACCTCAGCGATCAGGAGCACAGCGCGCAATTGGCGACCTTTGATACGGAACTCAGGCGGCTCTTGAAAGAATACGCGCAAGCGCACCATCTCGTGATTATCGTGCCAGGCGCGCTCATCAGCGGCGCACCGGATAGAACCACCGAGATCCAACATTACGTTATTGAGGCGCTTAAAAAGGAGTCATGATCTTATGATTGTTCACGGGCATTCATTCATCAAACCAACAGCACTCTCAAAGGTGCTCGGTCTCACTTTACTTGCCATCGCCCCCACCGCTCTTAGTCAACAATTTGGGCGTCAAGGCGAACTTTTCCCTATTGCAGAGGTAGACATGTTGCAATGGATTAACAGCAGATTGACACACTTAGAAGCCACGGGAGAAACCGCAAAGATGCAACAGCAGTTTGTGGAGAACGTAGAAAATAACGTGCGAAGACCCACTCCCGTTAAAGGGTTGACCGCCACCACCGCGCCCAACACCTTTTACATCGACCCATCATTAAAGCTGGCCACCGATATCAAAGATGCACAAGGTAACCTCCTTTATGCTAAAGGCCTCGTCATCAACCCTTTTGATACCGACACTTGGCCAGTCGACATTCCCAAACAATCATTCGATTACTCGTATGTGATTGTCTTTCTTGATGGTGACGACCCAAGCCAGCGCGCTTGGGCTAAACAATACCGCGCAGATAAGCCGATAAAATGGACCCTCACCAACGGCAGTCCAGAAAACGTCGCCACGGAGTTTGACGCCCGAATTTATTTTGACCAACAAGGTCACTACAGCCGTCAATTTCAACTCTCACACATTCCCGCTCTGATTGAACAAGACGGAGCGCGGTGGAAGATCACAGAGATCGATGTGACGCCGTTCACCACCATAAACAAGAGTGCGACGAACACAAAATAAGGAGAAAGACCTTGAGATCCCATGGGTTATTACTGCTTGGTTTGTTCCTATTTCCTTGGCAAACCCAAGCTCAATCCGCCGCTTGTACGGGGCATTTCTTAAATCCATTGTCTGATATTTGTTGGGACTGCCTATTTCCTATGACACTGGGCAGTGTGCCTCTCATTAGCTCGACATACCCTGACACCGCCAACCCAAGCATGCCGATCTCCTATTGTCCTAAACCCCCGCCCATTTTTATGCAAATTGGCTTAAACATTGGGTATTGGGAGCCGTATTCCTTGGTGGACGTGACGCGAGTCCCTTATTGCATGGTCAACATGGGGATGCAGTTGAGTAATGACAATAGCCAACAAATAGGAGGCTCGCAGCACGACTCAAGCAGCAAAACCAGCGGCAATGCTTTTTATCACGTGCATTGGTACAAATATCCGGTGATTTACTGGCTACAACTGATGCAGTCGGCCGCCTGCATGGCCACGGATAATTTCGATGTGGCCTACCTCACCGAGCTTGACCCGTTTTGGGATGATGATGAGATGTCGTTCATTCTTAACCCCGAAGCCATTTTGTTTGGCCACCCCATCACGCAGCTCTCTTGCATCACCGAAGCCATGGCGACCACCACCGGGCGCGTTTTGCCTTTTGATGCGCTTTTTTGGTGTTTAGGCTCACAAGGCAGCGTCTACCCATTAACCGGTAATAGCGCTTACTCTCATACCGGCCCTCAAGTTGGCACACTGATGTTAGAGCGTTTTAATTTTAAAATGCACAGGCAAGGCATTGTGTGGGAAACCCGGGGCGAAGATGGCGCAATCTGTTACCAATGGCCAGAGCCTATCTTGCCGAAAAGTCGCTATCGCTATCAATTGTCGGCACCGATTGGTGATGCCGCTCATTGTTATCCCTATGGCACCACCTCGTCACTTTGGGAGCAAGGTAAAGACAACCCAACCACCGGCGGTAACTTTGGTTTTGTGAACTGGCGAAAACGTAATTGCGTATTTTTATAAGGAAATGAGACGATGTCATTTAGCCCAAGAGCCTCATGGCTGTTACTTATTCTGCTGGTTAGCCCTCTCTCAACAGCCGAGAAGGGTTACTCTCAAGAAGAGCTCAAAGCGCTTGCCAAGCAAGAGCAGACCATTGCAGCGCCAACCAATCACAGTGAACTGACCACCTTTCTTGAACGAGGTCAGCAACATAAGCAAGAAGCGTTGTCGATGAATCAACACCTCGATAACGTGTTGCAAGACTCGCCACTGGCGAGTGTTCTTGGGGTGCCTCAGGAAAATCCAAACAAAAAGGCGCAAGGTGTGATGGTGTTTGTGTCGCTTTCCATGCCAGATAACGCGCTTAGACAGCTACTCAAACAAAGTCAGCAATATCAGGTTCCTCTCGTGATACGTGGGGTACTGCCAGAAGGCATGGTACCGACAGCCTCTCGAATACTGAGTTTGTTAGAAGCGGACGACGAAGAAATGGCCATTGATAGCGGTTTTGCCATCAGTCCACAGTGGTTTCGTCAATTTAACATCACCCACGTCCCCGTGTTTGTGGCCATTGGAGAAGCGTGCAATGAAGCGTCTTGCCCGCAAAGTGATTACGACATGGTTCACGGCAACCTCTCCCTTCCTAACGCATTAACGATTTTAAGCCAAGGCGATGTAGGACACATCGCCAAACAAGTGCTCAATAGGAGTTCCCCTTGAATTCGCCCTTTTCACTACTTTTTGTTTTTCTCTCTTTCAGCGCTGCTCTCTTACTCTCCCTTCATACCCTTGCCGCCCCTCAAGAAAACACATTCTACGACAACGTGGAGTGGGCGAAAAACACCCCGAACGAGGCTTACAATGACTCAGAAATGACGCTTAACCTGTCAGACTTCTGCAGCGACAATAATCCAGGGTGTGAAAGCAAAATCCGACAGCCTGATGAAACCGGGATGACTGATGCACAAATCACAAACCAATCCACGTCGGAGTTTGGCAACAACGAACACGCTCAAGCGATACAAGAGGGGTTTGACAATAATAGTGTCACCATTGACCCAAACGATGATACGTATCGATTCGCCACCCTTGGCATTGAGAACGCCTATGAAATCAGTCATGGTCAGTCTAATCAGTACGTGGATTGTGACAACGCCACGCAATGCGTCATTGATAACATCGCAAAGCAATGCTACCGACCAACTCACAACCCGGTCCCGTGTGACAAAGTCCCCGTCGCCTCCGTGAGCCTTAGTGAAGTGATCTACCGCTGCCCATCCGGCTGGACAAAGCAAGGGGATAATTGCCAACGCCCTCTCTCACAATGCCGACACGATAATCACAATTACGTGAGGCAAACGGGGGGAACAAGAGGGTTTACAGGGTCAGATACCACGTATTTCTGGGATGGGAAGGTTGTCTCTCCCAACCAAGGCTACACGCTTGGCGATTTAAAACAGACCGACCACATTGTCTGGAAAAGTAACGAATCCTGGTATAAACGCTACCAGATTTGTCGCCCCACCACACAAACGAAAAAAGTCACCTTGAGCTGCTCAAACGGATTCTCCTTATCCGGAGGGAACTGCATCAAGAACAACATTACTTGGCGAACAGAATGCAACCTGATGAACTCATGCAAGATCACTCGCCAGCAATGCATTGAAGGTCGAGCCACCCGCATCATTAATGGCATACCGACCACGCTTGATTGCTGGAAGTATCGGGTTGAGCACCAATGCACTCGACCCAATACGTGCAACGTCCTGCCCGCCGATTGCACCACGACGTCAACCCATTGCAGCCTCCAGCAAAACGGTGTGTGCATTGAGGAGAAAGTCAATAAATCCTGCCCACAGCGGCGCTGCAGTGCCACCCAATTAATCTGTGGAGAAGAGAGCTTTTGTCTGGATGGCGATTGCTTTGAAGCCATGGCGACCACTTCAAACCGCTTTAATGAAAGCACCTCAGCCTTAGCCGCGCTCGCAGAAGCCGCTGACGGTATGGGTAACCCACCGAAGATATTTACAGGCAAAGGCATGAAGTGCACAGACGCCGCTTTTGGTTTTGCCGACTGCTGTAAAGACGGCGGTTGGGGCACGAGTATTGGCATAGCCCAATGCAATGATGAAGAGAAAGCGCTCGGTCAAGCCAAAGAGCAAGGCATTACGATAGCCCTTGGCCGTTATTGCGCAGAAAAGGTCTTAGGCGCGTGTATCCGGGAAAAGAAGACCTACTGCGTCTTTGATAGCAAATTGGCGCGCATCATCCAAGAGCAAGGCTCGAAAGGTCAACTTGGCATCAGTCTGGGAACCGCCAAACACCCCATTTGCGGCGCCCTTACCCCCGAGCAGCTTCAAGACATAGATTTTGAACGCCTCGACTTTTCGGACTTCTACGACGACATGCACGGCAACACCAACCTGCCTTCGGCCACAGAAATCCAAGAGCGATTACACAGCGCTTATCGCCATTAACTTAATCAATGATGAGGACATGATATGGATCCCCTACTCCCTTTACTTGTGGCCACCCTGTCGACAACCGGGTTTGCCATCACCCTTATTCGGCATCTTCTGTTCAAACGAAAACTCCATCAGCTCAAGCAAGAAATGATGAGGCACCATCAACAGCGTGGCATTGATGAAGCACTTTGGACGTTATTTCACACGCGCACCCACAAGATGCTGAGTTTCTGGCAATAATGAGGTCACACCATGAAGGACTTATCCACAAAAACGGTGAACAACTCAATTAACCGATTAGCAATCAAACCCCTACCGTTAATGTTGTTGGCTTTATTGGCCTTTCACAGTATCGCCGATGAGCCCCCCAAGGGGTGGCGCTGGTATAACGAGACCAAAGCGCCCAAAGTCCCTCCCAAAGAGGAGGAGAGCCTCCCCCCCAACAGCGTCTCTACCGTGATGAGCGCTACCGAGCAGATGCAATGGTTCCACCGCGCGTTTGATGAAGCGTTAAACGATGCCACCATTAACCCAACCGATGAAGAGAAAAATCTAAAATTGATGAAGCTGAAAAAATTCATCGATGGCAAGACCACGCAAACGGGCATGACCTTCAAAAAGCTCATCAACGAACACCCCGAATACTCGTACACCAAAGACCGCCCCACAGAGCAAGCCGCAAGAGCGACGTACTATCAAGGTATCCAACTCAAAAACGAAGCCACTGTGCGTCAATTGGTACAAGAAGGTTGGGGCCTCTACTTCATCTACGAAGGGCAAGACGCCTTATCTCAAACCCTAGCACCCTCAATCCAAGACTTTGCCCACCGGTACCACATCGAACTGGTCGGGATCAGCAAAGACGGTCAGACCTTTGAGACGATTAATGAAAACCGTATTGATAAGACAGGGCGTGTACAGGTGCGCTACACACCGGCTTTAATGCTGGCCAATATCCACACCAAAGCACTCAAGCCCCTCGCCTACGGCTTCATTTCACAAAAAGACTTGCTCTCTCGCTTTCACAACGTCGCGACCAATTACCAAGACAGCGACTTTTAACTTAAGGACGCCCCGATGAACGCTTTTATCCGCACGTTATTGTTGAGTACGCTGATGACGCTCGCCTCAACCTCCCTCACTCAAGCGCAACCCCCTCATGCGATGACAGGCCAATACGCCTTGGTGTTCTTCCATTTTAGTCAGTGCGCTGAGTGTCACCACTTTGCCCCAACCATGAAGCGGCTAGAGCAAACTACTCAACTACCTGTGTACGATTTCTCCTTTGACGGACAACCCATCCCCGGTTACGCGACGCCTATACCGACCAACTCTGACATCACCGCTGCGTTTTTTGGGGATCTCAAAAACGCCATTACGCCCGCCACGTTCTTAATCAACGTCAGCAATGGTAAGTACGTGCGTTTGAGTGAAGGCAATGTTCCATACACTGAGCTGCTTAAGAGCTACCAAGCCTTGCGCGCCGATGTGGCCATCATGGAGAGTTTACAATGACGCGACCTACCCTCCTGGCTCTCTTAATGAGTCTTTCATGTTCACTTCATGCCGGCGGCTTGGGCGACGCCATGAACAGCTTTTGGGATGACAGCAGTTTTAACAGCAACATCACGAACCCAAGTGCCTATCAGGGTCAATCCGCCACCTACTATAATGCGGGCAGTTTGTTTGCTCGCACCAACATCAAAAACATTCAACTGGCCGCCATCACCTTGCCTTCTGTCAGCGCAGGGTGCGGTGGCATTGACGCCTTTATGGGCGGCTTTTCTCATATTAACTCTGACCAACTGGTGGCTTTTGGTAAAGCCGTCATTGCCAACGCCGTGCCCTTCGCGGTGGATTTAGCGCTGCAAACTTGGGCGCCGAGCATCAAAGAGAATCGGGACAAACTGCAAGCCATTGCTGATCAGTTCCTCACCACCTCGATGAACTCTTGCCAAGTAGCGCAATCGGCGGTCTCTGGTTTAGCGGCCTTTACCGATGGGGAAGCCAAGCGACATGCCTGCGCCACCCTAGGCACGCAAAGCAACGCTTTCGCTGATTGGTTAGAAGCGCAACACGAATGTCGCAACGTCCGTACCAACCAGAGCACACTGGCTAGCAACACCGATGACGCCACGGCGCACGCAGTGAAAGTGAACTTAAATGTGGTGTGGGATGCGCTCATGAAAAGCGCTTACCTTCAAGACAATCAAGAGGTCGCCGAGTTTATCGTAAGCCTCACTGGCACCATCATTTACGACGCGCAGGGGACGCCAAGCTACATTCCGGCCATGTTAGTGGGTAACGACACCGCCATTAACGCCCTTTTGACCGGAGGGGATTTGGAGGTGTATCGATGCGACAACACCGAGACCTGCCTTTCGATGAGCCTAAGCGCCATCAGCCTAAATGAAAGCCAAGCCTTTAACGCCAAAGTGCGCCACACCGTCGATACGCTCTATGCCCACTTACAATCTGACCAACCTATCACCGACTCAGAGAAGAGCTTTGTTGAACTCAGTGACATTCCTATCTTAGCAATGCTCATTGATGATGCGCACCTCAACCTACAACCAGAAAGCCATTTATACGCTCAAAATATTGCCGCCGATCTCTTGCATGCCTATCTCAACAACATGCTGATGATCGTCAATCAATCCATGACCAACCTCGCTTCGGTTAACCCAACCGACGTCAATCGCACTCTCGAAGGCATCAACAGTGCAAGGGATTACTTACAAACCATTCGAGACCGTCACAAAACAAAATTGAACGCGTACTTAGCCCTCACTGAGCGCTTAAAACGCAAACGAAAGCTCCTTAGCCAATCGGCAAGTGACGCTACCCTATCGAACCTCACCTTTGGCCATTAAAGGAGATCCCCAATGACCTTAGACTTTTATCTCTATGGCGCAGGCCCTCAATTACAACGAGCCTTGAACGCCGTCGCCACTTTTTTTACCACCAACACCTTTGGCTCGTTAATCGAAATCGCCTTACAACTGGCCTTTATCATCAGTGCCACCCTATTTTTTGTGTCTCGAGACGCGAAACATGTGATGCGTTTTATGTTCATTTACTTGGCTATCCCCACTTTTCTTATCAGCATGAAAGCCACCGTCCATATCAATGACGCGCAAAATCCTATGCGCATTTATTACGTGAATAACGTGCCTTACATCGTCGCAATACCCGGTTGGGCGGCCACCACGTTCATGCACGGCTTAACCGAAGGCATTGAAATCGTCTTTAGCAGTACAGAGGATGAAAGCTACAGCTCCTCAGGCATGGTGTTTGGTTCGAATTTATACACGTTGCTTCGTAGCGCCAACGCCGAAACCATTGATCTGCAACGCTATTGGAAAGACTTTTATCACAACTGCATCGTCGGAGACATTCGAATTAACAAAAAATACACCATGCAAAACATCCTGCAAGCACCGGATTTGCTGGGTTTTCTCGCCACAAAATCGATGTCCCCCATTCGTGGGCTCTATAACCCCCAGGGTCAATACAGAACCTGCCGCGACGCGTTTCCTGAACTCACTCAACAATTTGATGAAGAGGCCAATCAAACCATGAATAAACTGGGCGCGTATATCTTGGGACGAGAGAGCAACATCCAATCAACGTTCTTAAGAAACGCCATCGAGAATAGTCACCAAGATTTAATTGGGGTCAGTAACAACGCGGTCGATATTTTAAAACAGAACATGGTCATCAACATGACGCGATGGAACATCGAAAACACGCACCGAGGTATCGCGGCCAACTACGCCTACACCGCCAACCAAATGCAAACCACCACCATGTGGGCCAACATTGGGCTGCAAGCCAAAGAGTTCATTCCAATGATGCACTCGATAGGAGTGATTTTGTTTGTCTGCTTTGGGGCGATCATTGCCATCATTGCCTTGCTGCCACATATGGCGCTGCCTGTCCTTAAAAACTACGTTGGCAGTTTTTTCTATCTGGCCACTTGGCCTATGATATTCACCATCCTCAACGCTATCATGATGTGGTTCTTAGAAGGGGCGACCCAGGGCGCGACACAAGGGTTACGCGGCATTACCCTCTCGAACATGAGCGGCATTGATTACGTCAACACGCGTTACGCCTCCATTACCGGATACTTGATGATGTCCACCCCCGCGATTGCTTTGGCGTTAACCAAGGGCGCAGCGGCCATGATGAGCAGCTTAAACTACCAACTGGCGGGGATGATAAACCAAACCAATGCCCGTACGTCGGCAGCGGCCTCAAGCGGTGACATCAGCCACGGTAATACGCAAATGCAGACCCACACGTTTAATAACGTCAATGGCAATAAGCTTGATACGTCGACATTGCTGAAACAACACGGCAGTACCACTCAAAGCGAAGACGGTATGCTTTCAACGCAATACGGTGATAGAACGGTGTATGACACTAGCCCTACCGCGTCAAATTTCCAGTGGAATGTCGCCAGCTCTAGTCAATACAGTGAAGCGGTGCAAGACTTGCACACTAATGCTCAATCCAACCTCTCGACACAACAAGCGGCTTTGTCGCAAAGCACACAAAGTGGCTCTCAATTGATGGCCGATTGGAAAGAGAGTTATTCTTCAACCCAAGGTTACGGTTTAACTCATGGACACGGTGCAACTGCTGCAGCTTCAAAAGGCTTAGAGCAGGTCAGCTCCGCCACTGAGCAAGTCAGTGCGGCAACCGGATGGAGCCATGAGAAAGCGAATGCCTTCTTACACTCTGCGTACGGCGGTTATGACGTGAACGCTGGACTGTCAAGCGGCGCTCTCGGTGACGCCGTAGGGTTTAATGGGAGTGTGAACGCGTCCACGGGACAAAAATGGACACAGGAAGACCGCGAAACGCTCAGCAGCATGAGCAACGAACAACAAAGCCAAATGCAAGCCGCCATCGAATCCTATCGCTCTGGTGCCAACCAAACCATCGAGGCGAGCAACCGCCTCACAGCCGACGAACGTAAGACAGAAATAGGCACTTACGCCACTGGCTTTACGGCGAACTTTGGTGAGACACAAGGTTTAATAACATCCACGACACAAGCTCAACAAGAGGTCGATACGCTCAGTCAAGTCAACAGCCAAGAGCAACGTCATATGGCGAGCCTAACTGAGAAACTGGAAAAACCATTCCAAGCGTTTATTGAAAACGGGCGTACGAAAGACGAATCAGGACTCATACTAACGGGACAGGGCGACGATGCTCGTCAAGATCGCGCTGACTTATGGGAAAAATTTAAAACAACCGACACGTTTAAAGATTTTGTGCTCGCCAGCGTACCCACTCAAGAAGAGCACGAACAAGCCTTTAACCCTGAGCCGACCCAAGCCGAGTGGCAAACGATGGTGGGGGAACAATTTAAAGGCCAGGCTCTAGGTAACACCAGCCAAACGGTGCTGGAGCAGCATCAGAAACGCGGCGGCACAGAGCGTTATTACAACCCCGACAACCACTCACAAATCGTGGATGAAACACGTGAACAATTTGAGGGCACCAGCAAGCGTGTTGAGCCACCATCAACCTTGCAGCCAACAAAGAAGGAGTAGGATCAAACCCATTCTTAATCTATAAATAATGGTTAATTATTGAGCAATCCAAGTGAGATATCAAAACAACCTAGTATTATACACAGTATAAAATGGAGGATTAGTAATGAATAAATGGACCATATTAGGCTTAACCACTTTATGTTCGTTTTCAAGCTTAGCCAATAGTCAAATTCCAGAAATTGATCGCCCCATCAGCAGCAAGAACCCTGCTAGTATGGGTTACTACGTTGAGCACTATCAAGATCCCGATAGCCCTGAGTATCGAGATTTATTGATCGGCGTTCGTGTCGCCGCGGATACCATAAATCTTTATACCACGCGCTTAGACGCTCACAATCAACGTATCGATTATTGCTTGCCAATGAAAAGCCAGGTAAACCGCGAAACATTACGGAATTGGAAAACCGAAGAGTTAATGGAGCTGATTAATAATCAAATTGAACATAATATTAAAAAATACGGTAAACCAGGCATTAGCGGCTCTATCGGTTATTACTTAGCAATGGGGCTAAAAGAGCAATACCCTTGCCCAGTGCAAAAGCAATTTTAAGCTATTGGTTTACCCTGCCAAAAGTTATCCGTTCTTATCATGCTGTTCGCTGTAAATCCCCGTGATGTCTCACGGGGATAAATTTAGACCAAGCTACTGACTTGCCGAGTTTTTCAAGGTAATGATGGCTACGCCCTCTGCTGTGTCCTAATAGGCTTGATATATATCTATAGGCTTTCAACCAATTCAAGTTCATTACTTGTAATCTGGTTTAATTTTTTGCTGAAACTCCCCCTGTTGATCCCTAACATCCTAGCAGCCTTTGATTGATTACCACGCGTATGAGTTATCAACTCAGTAAACAATGTTTCTATCACCGTAGGAGTAACCCAAGACATATCAGGGCTAGCTGATTTATTATCAAACCATGTTAGCTCCAATTCTGCTCGGATAAGTTTTTTTAAATAGTCTTTGTTGATTGGGGTTAGTTGGTCATTCATATAAATTGAAGGTTATTAATCGATTTTATCATGTTGGCAAATTTATCATGAAAGTGCCTTAAAATCCGCTCACTCCCAAATTTGATGTCATGCAGGCTTTGGTTTGTAGTCGCTTGGTGGGCACAGTCATCTTGACTTGAGTATGTCGTCTACTCGACAATTATGAGTTAGAAGTGTTCGGATTCCGAACAAGGAATCCGACTTCAAGCGTTGCCTTCCCTGCCCTAGCTCATCAATAGCTATCATCCTGATAAATATCACCTTACAAACTATACCCATCATCTATCGCTTGTGTTTTAATGCATCTAAACGCTTATCGGGTAATCTTCAAATGGCACGAAAAAACGATGGAATCATATGGCACTTAATGGACGCTCCATGGTGGTTAAGCGTAGTACTCTCTGCTTGTATTTATTTTGGGCTTTCATATCTATTGCCTAGCTTGGCCGTGGATAGCAATAATTTCATCTTTGAAGCTATTGCTCCAAACTTGCCCTTGATGGCTCCATATTTTACGTTCTTATTTCTTCTCCCCGCACCGATAGCGTTTTTCAAGCAATATCAGAGGAAAAGAAACTATCTCAAGACGAACAATCAGATTAAAATTCAGAGGAATACTTCCCCACTAAATCACCTGACTTGGATCGAATTTGAAAGTTACATCGGAGAATACTTTAAGTCTCAAGGGTATGCGGTCAAACAGTCTTTCGCTCAAAAATCTGATGGCGGTGTTGATATTTGGCTTACAAAAGATAGTGAATTAAGCCTTGTACAATGTAAGCATTGGAAAACTCGCAAAGTGGGTGTGCAAATTCTAAGGGAAATGTACGGTGTCATGATCGCGAACAATGCCAGTAAGATGATTATCGTAACTTCAGGAGACTTTACTTCTGAGGCTGTCACTTTTTCTCTAGATAAGCGCCTGTGGCTAGTCAACGGCAGCGAACTAGTACATATGATTGAAGATGGCCGCAGCTTTCAAAATAAACCATCAATATCGCCCCAAACACACAGGGCAGGCGTCGAATCTATGATTTGCCCTAGTTGCCAATCTAAGCTTGTAATGCGTGTTGCTAAGCGAGGAGCTAAATCTGGTATGTCTTTTTATGGTTGCTCTACGTATCCAAAGTGTCGTTATACTTGCGACTGCTGAGTTTTAATCTATTCGCAAAATACGCTTGTTGTAGCAAGTAATCTTTGATGGCCCGAAAGTTGCTGCTGGCATCTATGCTATTTGGCATGGCCAACAACTGATTTATTGCGGTATCTCTGAAAGACAAGGCTAGGTCTGGCAAGATATTGGAGCAATTACCTCTTTTAAACCCTCTCTAGATGAACCTTGTCCAGTTCTGAGTCAGCATGTCGTCGCGACTCATGTTCTCAATCTCTATTGTCTTCCGACAGTTGGAATTGCGGCGTTTCTTTCTCTGGTAAAATAAAGCAGAGAATGCTCTAACTTACTTGTCGCTCTCCAATTTTCCAAGCTATGTACTTGTAAACTTGCCTACCGCAATCATCTGATACATAATGACACTACCATCTGATAAGGAGTTATTGTTATGTCACAAATGCAAGCATTCAAGCCTGTTAAACAGCCAGCTAGCTTTTGGCAGCAAGTAGGTATTCCATCGCGAGGGGTAACCCTTTATGAGTCTGTTCATAAAGGTCTGGATTTTGATGTTTTTGACAAACTAGCCAAGCACTCTAAATTGGAAAAGAAAGAGTTGGCTACCGCTGTTACAATTCCACCAGCCACACTAAACCGCAGATCGAAAGCTGGACGTTTTAACAAAGACGAAAGTGATCGTTTGTACCGTTTTGCTGAGATATTCAACCAAACCATCAACTTGTTTGAAGGTGATATTTTGGCCGCGTGTGAATGGATCAAATCCCCTGTGGTTGGTTTGGGTAATCGCCGCCCTATCGATATGGTTGCCACAACTGCTGAATCAGAGGGTGTGCTAAACCTAATTGGACGATTAGAGCATGGGGTATTTTCTTGATCACTTTGTACCGAATCGTAAAGGAAAAGTGGGAAGAGTCAGCTTTCGATGGCGAAGGCTCCAGACTGTACGGAGGGCGTTGGAATTCTATTGGACGGTCTGCGGTTTATGTTGCTGCGTCAGAGTCACTTGCCATTTTAGAAATCTTGGTTCATCTCAAAAATACCAAAGTACTTGAAAATTATGTCTTGTTTACGTTGGAACTGGATGAAGCCGATGCTTTGGTCCTTGAAAATGACGACTTACCGGACAACTGGAATGAAGAGCCAGCCCCGCTTCAGACAGCCGAAATAGGTGATCAATGGTTATCGAGCTATTCAAGCTTGGCGCTGGCGATCCCATCGGTGATTGTGCCTCGCGAACAAAACTATGTGCTCAACACAAAACATCCAGGTTATCCAAAACTCATCAAAACAGCCAAAAAACACGAAATTTCTTTCGATACGCGGCTTCTATAAATCAGCTATTCCCACTGTAATTGTCCGAGGACATTAAAGTTTGTCAGTTCCAATTTAGTTTGATCTGTTTTTGGCTACATCAAGTTAGACGGCGAAGATAAGTTAAACCACTTTCGCCCCGTTATTTTTCACAGAAAAAAGCGGTTCAACACTCCTCAGCTGAGTTTAGGCGATTAAAACTAATGCAATCGCACAAAAATTCAGTCTTGTTTTTCACTAGATAGAGCTAAACGAAATATTGTAATTAACGGTTCTAAATCGAGTGATACCCCTGCAATATTTGCATCAATCCATGCTTGTTGAGTAATTTTAGGCCACTCGATGGTGTAGCCAAGGACAAATACGAGTTCTTCAAAGAAAAAACGTAAAGTTCGGCCATTACCTTCCCTAAAAGGATGTAACAAATTTAATTCGCAAAATAGACTGGCTAATTCTTGGATAAGATCAGGCAAAGCCAAATTGTCTAACGAAGGGATAATATCAAATAATTTTGAAGCTTCAGCTTCAATCCTAGAAACGGTACAGAATCGAGTGTAGCCTTTAGATATATCCACTTCTCGAACTTGACCTGCCCATTCAAAAATATCTTGGAATAGATGGTGATGTAGACATTTGAGGTGATTGAAGTCTAAATGCTTGATTTCAGAAACATTACTTTTGTATGAAAGGTACCTATAACTCGTAAACTCAACTTCGGCTTTTTCAAGTTCATCCGAGTCAAGTATATTCAATCTGTTAATTAAAACATCAGAATTTGAGTAACAGTATTTGTCCTGATCAGCACCATATTTATCTCGCATACTTGCGTTTTAAATCTTCAATGGTTTGAACGTTCGATTTCTTATTTATCGTCATGCCTTCATAACCCAAACTGGTTTTGAAGTTCTTTAAGCTAGGGGTAAATGTAGCTTTTTGGCGCTTCGGATTTGAGACATTGGCCATATCAATGTTCCTCTTGTTGGTTGCATTAATTGTACATGACTAATCAGCTAATGTCATGAAGTAGCGATTTTCGCAAAGCCAAGTGAGCCGCGCAGCAGCATTCTATTCTTGTAATGTCACTGGCAAAGTTTTATCCAGAGGCTTCATTGGCCTAAAGTTTTACCCGTGGCACTTGTCTCTCAAAGTGCCAGCTAGCTCAGAGCTGCCCCAAAAACGTCACAATCTGAATTTTAACACGTGGCATTTTCTAGCTCGAAAATGCCCCTTTGTTAGTTTCGCCAAAAAAGCCACGCTCTCGGTCGGATGGGTTTTGCCCAAACATAACTATTCTGAAACCCAAAGCTTATAAAGTACGAAAATGGGGATCAGAGTGCAGTTGTTAGTTCAAAGCAACTCGATGAATTTTGCTCTACAAACCGCTCTTGAAGCGTCGCAAACTTACAAGGCGTTATTGAAGCATACCGCCTTGAACAAGTGTCGAAAATCTTCACTGAGAGCGTTTGAAGCGGTCTAATGGCTATTTCTGATAGCACACAGACACATTTACCATAATAAGAATAATGAACATCGATTTTTTTTGAGTTGGACTAGACATTATCTCAGCAAGCCTTACTCACGTGTTCACCAAGTTATGTATTAGTCTAAATGGTCTGGTGTATGTAGATTAGTGCCACAAACTTTGCACTTATAATCACCCGTTGGTTCACCTTCCATCAGAGCGCTAGCTATCGCAGCGAGTAGACCAGAGAAAAACCCCTTAACTTCACTTTTCTTACTTTCGGCTGTTTTAGAAAAGCTTTGATACTTATGAAGAGTGACCTTTTTGCAATTACAACAAAAGGCTTTTGTTTCTTCGGAGCCGTATGTTTGAACCATATCTGTTACCTCTAAGATGTTCATTCGCTGCTTTGCAACTAGAGTTCTTCGTTGTAGGGGGATGCAATTGAACATAATAGGAATAATAACTGCAAGATTTCTAACGCCACGCGTTGCGAATCCATCTTGAACCGTTGTTGTTATGCGAAATTCGACAATGCTGATTTGTACGCCTTTCTAGCTTCGGTGCTTAAGTAGCTGTCCATACCTTGGAACAGTTCAAATAGCTCAGCACCATATTTGAGCTTGAACTCTTCACTGCTATAAACAAGCTCTAGCTCATTAGCGACCGTTAACTCGCAAAACAATTTTACCGTTGCACTATCGAGTTTGAATATTGAACCAGTAAATCTGTCTTTAAATTGGATTTCTAGCGCTTTTCCAAATTGAGGGAATACATAGTCTCGGTCGCATGAGCAATACAAATAAACCAATGCTTCTTCATCATTACCAATAATTCGCGCTATTTCTTGGCGCTTGCTTAACGACACCATGTTTTCATCGAAACCTGCTGTTCCATATGCGGCATGAAAAAGACCTGCGATTTGAAGTAACTCGCTACTCCCCCAGTTAATCAGAACTTGTTCAGTTCCTTTCAAGTGTGCTTCCAATGAACCGTTTAGGTGCTGAAAGTCACCCGCCCCAAGTTCTTGAAGCATTGTAAATTTATCCATAAATATCATTTCCTTTAGGTCGTATAGAAAGCGTTGATTTATGCCTATTTAACCTTTCATGGTCAACATGATATCAAGGACTTAAACTGATTTTTTGAATGTTAGAAGGCAATATGTAGCTTAATGTGATGAATTGAATTTAACGTAACGGCACTTAGTGCGAACCTAAACATAAACCAATACTTTTGCTAGTGCGATGTTACTCATCGCACTAGATCTTCACAAGTAAATTTGCCATACCTGTAGTTATTGATAATTTTCTAATTTAGCAAAAGCACTGGCAAGGTTTTGTCCAGAGACTAGTTGTGTCAGAAGATCGGCTAAGAAGGTTCTGCCCCAAAACGTTCTAGAACCCATCTAGATCGTAATAGAACTAGCTAATGTGTAAAGCAAACACATTACTTTGAAAAAACTCCCGTCCGCACCCAAGTATACACATCTCCAAAAGTCATTACTTAGGGAGAGTTGTGATATTCCTATATATGAGCTAAGTTGTTGGTTGCAAGGAACTTAAAAAATCTGGGCTTAGTTTTTTCATGGATATCAAGGATGGTAATATGACTCCAAAGTCAATAATTTTATTTGGACTACTTTTTAGCTCTTTGAGCGTACAATCTGCCACTTATACGGTAACAACAAGTAGTGATCAAGGCATGGGCTCACTTCGAGATTTGATCGAAAAGGCCAATGCTAATCCTGGTTTAGATATTATCGAAATACCGGCTTCATATAATGCACAAGCACCTATCTCGCCTAATTTGGGTGAAGTCCCTTCAGGTCAAACCGACAACCGAATGACAATTACTGATGATATTATCATTCGAGGATTAGGCGATGATTATGTCCACATTAATGACCATCAACGCTGGGTTTCTGATACTGGCTCATTTAATACTGGTTATCCGAATGATCCTAACAATCTGATTCTAAGATCATCTGGTCTTTTATTTGACATCAATCCTCGAAATACCGCAGGGCGCCCCATTGATGTCACCATTGAAAATGTGTGGGCAGAACACATGTCAGGTTTTATCTTTTCCGATAACGCTAATGTAACACTCAATAACGTTATCCTATATAAGATAGTGCCTAGGCAAGGAGAGGCATCCATCATGTCTACTCAAGATGGCATTGTTACAATAAAAGATTCATTTATATTCGAAAATCTTGGCCCAAGATCAGCACCTACCCTTATTTTTAATAGTAATGTTTTTATTGAAAACACGGCTTTTGAATCTAATGGACCATTGGATGAAAACACAGCGAGTCATGTTATTCAAGTTAGTCAAGATAGTTCAGGCAGCACAACGGCAGTCATCAAAGATAGTATATTTAAAGGCTTATTTAATTCTACTTTTAGATTTAATGAAGCTGATGCACAAATTATAAATACTTTATTTGATGGAAGGGATGCTAATAGAGGTTGGCCAATCTATGTCAATAAAGGAAAATTGACGCTAACCAATAGCACGCTGTATTACCCGACTATTACTAAAAATGTAGACCCTGCTACTTACAAAGCGACCCATATAGAGTTAATCAATAGTGCTCAACTTATAGCCAATAACAATCTACTCATTACAGTCGATGGTGTAAATAATGTTGGCTCTGCAATTTATCCAACAGATTGGGACGATACAACTATTTACCCATTAGCAGAGAACAATGATAACTTTATTTCGTCACCTGGTGTCGATGATACCCCTAACACTGGCCTGTCACTTACAGGATGCGTTACAACTAATTGTTTCGTTCCAAACACGCTTTCAATAGCCCTTGTTGATAAAGGCGACGACGATAAAGCGCTATATGACGATGGTAGCTCAATCACATCAGATTACCTCAAACAAACCCGCCCGCAGGGGTTGAGAATCGACATTGGCGCATTCGAAAAACATGAATCTCTTTATGCTCACCCAGATAGCTATGAGGTTGATCAAGATACTAAGTTGATTGTCTCTAGTCAAAATGGAGTGCTTAAAAATGATACCAATGAAAACTCAGCGCCCGCTGCATTAGACCAAGATGCTTTGTATGGAAGTGTCACATTGAATGCTGACGGTAGTTTTGAGTATCAACCTGATGCTGATTATTATGGCAATGATGAATTTTATTATTCAATCAATACTAGCCAAGCAAAAGTATCAATAACAATTCTCTCCACAGGTTGGACTCTTATCCCTAACAATGCTGCGCCAGTTGCTAATAATGATAGCTACTCACTTTACGCAGACAGTATTGATACTATTGTTGCACCAGGTGTGTTGCTTAACGATACAGATGACGCGAATACACAAGCTCCTTTTTATGCCGATTTAACTGCGCGAATCTATAAACAACCAATGCATGGGTCGATAACACTTAAGGAGACTGGTGAATTCATTTACACGCCTGACGCTGGTTTTATAGGCGATGATAGCTTTGAATATGATGTTACAGATATTGGAACAAGACATAGTTACCCTGCTACCGTTAATCTTCATATTCAAGCCGGTGTTCCTTATGGGGGGAAGGTTATCGCGGGAACCAGCAGTGGTGGTTCTATAGGGTTCTTAAGCACGCTGCTATTGACGATACTCGCACTGTTTAGACATCAAAAGTCACTTGCCGTTAAAGTGGTCGTCCCACTATTGTTAAGTGTTTCTCCTTTCGCTCATTCTGCAGAAGAGAATAACGGAATATATGTAACAGCTAATCCTGGGATTTCATGGTTAGAGCCAGATACTGACCACAACGCGTGGAGTCAGGAAAGTAACAGTCAGTTTTCTTTCGGAAGTAGCTTAGGGTACCAATTTGATAATAACGCGAGTATCCAGTTTACTTATCGTTGGCTAAATAGTGTCGATTTGAAAGCAGAACATACGCAATATAATGATATGACGGTCGATTACCAACATTACAGCTTTAACTTTGTTTATCGAGTTACGCAGCTTTGGGGCGATAAATTCGCCCCGTACTTCAGTTTGGGCTTAGGTTATCTTGATGCAAGTTCGAACCACGCGGAAGATTTCGAGGTGGAGGATAATGTTCACCCCAACATAGGCGTCGGCGTGAATGTATTGGACTTTGGTCAAATTAAGTCAGATCTACAATGGCATCATTTAGCAGGTGATGTTGATACCCTCGAACTCGTGTTTTCTTATTACTTCAAGTAATTCAACTAAGAACAGTGCTTTTAGCTGTTCTTAGCCATAGCTATCAGTTAGCACCTCTTCAGACATAATTTAAGGGTATTACGGTTGCTTCCTACGATGGTTTTGTATTGTCCATCAATTGGAAGCACCCTGTATCGGAGTTGATACTTTTGGTTTTTCATTGCTATTTTCATTCGAACTGACTGCATTTTCCACTTTATTCTCAAGATTATTTATCTCATGAATTTCGTAATTCTACACAGGCAATTTAGGTACTGCACTAAAGGTGAATCTAGCTAATTAATTAGATGTTTTTTAAGCGAAAACGCCAAAATTGAAGAGAGACACTACCGATTCAATTAAATGCAGCTATTCTCATTGTAACCATAAAGTAAATAGGCCTTAACAGTAGATGAATAAAGCACCTAGAACATTCCCTATTCACATCCACATTACCACTGTCATTATTGTGCTTGTTGTTGCGGTTTCTGGTGTTCAAATTTGGCTTGCCAATAAAGGACTAACAGACGTAATTTTTGAAACTAATAGGAATGTGTTCCAAAGGATCGCGGCTCAAACGCGCAGTCAAATGAATGCACACTATGGCGCTGCTTTTACCGCAATTGGTACTTTTTCAAAGGGAAAAATTGTTCAAGCTGAAACGATAGAAAATAGAAATGATTTTTTGCCCGAATTTACCCACCTGCTTACCGAATACACACATGTCACGTCGTACGCTATTTATTACCCGAATGAAGATGTTTTTTCCGTGACGAGGATAAACGACCTTGAGATGAGAGAGCGTATGGGGCTACAAAAAGATACTATTTTTGTGGTCACTCATCGAAGCTCAAACTTCGTTAGTATTAAAGGCTTAAACTCATCGTTAGTTTTCACTGAAAACATTGATACATCACACTCCTTGGCGTTTGATAAACAGCACCAATTTTACAACGCAGTGCAAGACAAAAATATAATTTCAGAACCAAGCCTACTCAGAGGCGTTAATGAGCCGGGGATAACTATTTATCGAGCAAGTAATAACGGAGCGGTTGTTGCCGCTGAAGTATTGTTGGCTGGGTTGCGGGATTCGTTAACCGATACGTTAGCCAATGAATCCTCGATACGAGTGCTTTATGACGATTCAAAAACCGTTCTTGCATATAGCGAAACTTCTCGTTCTGAACCCTCATCGCGTATGTCATTATCAAGCTTTGAGAAGCTAGAGAACCCTTTAGTGCAATTCGCGATTGAGCAATATCGCCGTGATGGCAAGTTAGGGATATTTGAGTTTGAAAAAGAACGTTGGTTTGGTGAGATAATCACGCTAAAACCTCTAAAAAGTAACCATGTCCATTTGTTAATGGCAACAAAAGCTTCAGAATTATTTGACCAAGGTGGATTAATCAAACGCCAGACACTCTTTGGCTCGTTGTTGATTTTTGCTTTGATGTTACCTGTCATCTACTTAGTTTCCCGTTCAATTTCTAAACCTATAAAAATGGCGACGCAAAAAGCGAAAGAGATTCAGGGTTTTAATTTTTCTACTCCTATTAACTCCCAGAGTTACATAAAAGAAATCCAAGATCTCAACAACGCTCAAATCGCCACTCAAAACACAATTAGCCGATTCATTTCTTTAACGAATAACATTGCTCACGAAGAAAACCTAGAGGCACTGCTAGAACTTGTCTGTCGCGATACCATTAGTGCAGCAGAAGCCAATGGTGTGTTTCTCTATTTGTTAGACGCAGAGAACAAGTGCTTAGTACCCAAATACGTTTGGTGGGAAGGCGCAACAAAAGCCGATATAAATCGAGTATTAAATTCTAAGGTTCCCACCGCTGAGTCGGGCCAATTTATTCGGCAGATATTCATTGAAAAGAAATACCATATATTCCAAGCAAGCGAGCTCCCGAACTTAGAGGTTGATTGGAAGGATAACCAAACTAGTCAGGTGGTGATTATACCTTTGAAAGATCGCGAGGGGGTTGTGATTGGGTCCTTTGGTGTATTGTATGATGACGGTAAAGCCCAAGCTCAGTATGAGCGATTTGCTGATTATTTAGATTCGTTATTAGGCTTTTCATCCGTTGCAATAGAAACGAACACCATGATGGCTGCTCAGCAAGCTCTTCTTGACTCATTCATCAAAGTTATTGCAGGGTCATTAGATAAAAAATCGCCTTATACAGGTAACCATTGCCAACGTGTTCCAATATTAACCGAGTGGTTAACTCTCGCAGCTCAAGAATCTACATTACCGTCGTTTGCTCATTTTTCTCTTAACTCAAAAGAGTGGCAAGAGTTGAAAATGGCGAGTTGGCTGCATGATTGTGGAAAAATCACCACACCCGAATATGTGGTCGACAAAGCAACAAAGCTGGAAACAATTTATAACCGAATCCACGAAGTCAGAATGCGCTTCGAGGTTCTTAAGCGCGATGAAGAAATTACGAGCTTGAAGTCTTTGGTCCAAGCGTATCCAGTTGGATGGCGAGATCAATTAATGGAAAAATGTGAACAGTTGAATCAAGATTTTGAGTTTGTGGCTCAACTTAATTTGGGATCAGAGTTTGTCACACAAACTGACCTTGATAGATTAAATGAAATTGCATCACGAACGTGGACTCGAACCTTAAGTAAACAACTCGGTATCTCTTCAGAGGAAATGAATCAGTACACGGAAGAAGATGAATACCCAACTGAAGAAAAGTTGCTTAGCGACCAGCCCGAACATCTTATTGATTGGAATCACACAGACAAATTTGATGATAGATTCACAATGAAGCCGACTCAATATCAGGCTAACAAGGGAGAAGTCCACAACTTAGGTATACAGCGTGGCACATTAACAGAGGAAGAGCGGTTTATAATCAACGATCACATTGTTCAAACCATCCATATTTTGGAGTCACTGCCGTTCCCACGACATATGCGAAACGTAGCAAAAATTGCGGGAGGCCATCATGAGAAAATGAATGGTAAAGGTTATCCTATGGGTTTAACGGGATCAGAGATGTCGCTGACCACAAAAGTCATGGCCATCGCCGATATCTTTGAAGCATTGACCAGTTCTGATCGGCCTTATAAGAAAGCAAAAACGTTATCGGAGTCGATTAAGATAATGAGTTTTATGGTTAAAGATCAACATATTGACCCAGATTTGTTCGCTTTATTTTTAAGTTCAGGGGTTTATAGACGCTTTGCCAATGACTATTTACAGCCTGAGCAAATTGATGAAGTAAATATTAGTGATTATATAACGTGATATCGACGTTGCGAGCCTGTTCTCTTATTACGATATCAGGCTAGTTAGAATTTGTGATACTTTGCTGAGTGCCAGTTATTATCTAAGGGGCTCTTCAACGAGTATACGTGTTGAGATAGCAACGACTATATTATAGATGCTGATTTTGAGCACCTAAAAGTACGTTTACAGGAAATCACCTAATCCAATAAATGCTAATTCTGATCTGCTCCAATCAGACTGGACACTTAACTAAGCGACTTTCCCATACCTGACGTTATCTGTATTTCCTTAATTTAAGTAATTGCTCTAAGTAACTTTTGTCCAAAAACGTTTTGAAACTGGTCAATCTTAATGTGTGATCACCAAGCGATTCTGTCGTACCTTAATTACCAAGCGACTTTGTCATTAC
>NZ_JBGONH010000056.1:0-33638 GCF_041439075.1 Vibrio sp. FF145 | reverse complement strand
ATCTTATTCTTCGCGCTGAAAGATTAGAATGCGGGGTTCATGACACGCTTACAAATAATCGATCGAAAATAGCATTAGTCGATTCATCTACATTACTTAAAAACAAATCTCGCACATAATTTACATCTTGCTCAGTTAAACTATTTACCTTGTAAAAGTAGTTTTTTTGACCAACGTTCATTAAGTCTTTAGTAGAAAATACATGTTTCTTATCTCTCATGCATGCAAGCTTACCCCCTACCAACCAAGACTTGAGGTAACGTCTCCATACGTAGTGTTGCTTCTTTTTCTTTTGATTGAACATCTCAACATTTTCTCCAAAAACATAACGAATGATATGGACTCCCTCTACCTGGCACTCTGCGTGCCATACTTACTTAGTACACGCTGAAGAACTGGAGGTTACTATGTCCACCATTCAAACTATTGGCGTTGACCTCGCCAAGAATGTATTCACGGCGTTGATGCATATGGCAAGTGCGTCCTACGCAAAACTGTCAAAAGAAACAAACTCTTAGACACATTCGCGAAGTTACCTCCCTGCCTCATCGGTATGGAGGCGTGCTCTGGTGCACACCACTGGGCGAGAGAGCTACTGAAACTAGGTCATAACCCGAAAATTATGGCGTCCAAATTCGTTATTCCATATCGACAAAATGAGAAGAACGATGCCAATGACGCAGAGGCCATCTGTGAAGCGGTATCTAGACCCAAAACACGATTTGTCTCTATAAAAAGTGAAGAGCAACAAGCTGTGCTTTGCCTGCACCGTATTCGACAGGGGCTAATTAAAACAAGAACGGCGACTATTAACCAGCTCAGAGGTTTGCTTTCCGAATTTGGTATTGTGATGCCTCAGGGGCGCTACTCGGCTCAAAACACTATTGGTAGTGTCCTTGAAGATGCAGAAAATGGTTTGCCTATACTCGCTCGAGAGCTACTTCAAGATCTATCGAACAAGATTCAACACCTTAACCTAGAAGTATTGCACTATGATCGTAGAGTCTCTGCTTTAGTTCGTGAGATGGCTTCAGCCAAAGCCCTCATGGATATTCCAGGTGTCGGTGAACACAGTGCAAGTGCCATTGTCGCGACCGTCAATGACGCCAAACAATTTGGATCTAGCCGCCAATTTGCCGCTTGGATAGGGTTGGTTCCAAGACAATACTCAACAGGTGGTCATGTTCATCTTGGTCGCATCAGCAAAAGAGGCTAAAAACACATTCGCACTCTACTTATTCATGGCGCAAGAGCCGTTATTGCACGATGTAAAGAGAAAACCGATCACAACAGTATTTGGTTAAATCAACTCGTTGAACGACGAGGTTATAAACGAGCAGCTGTCGCCCTAGCAGCAAAGAACGCTCGTATAATATGGGCATTATTAACAACGGGAAAAGAGTACAAGATTAACTATGTAAACGGTTAACACTCACCGAGTCAAAGCAATAGCAAATGATGACAATATGACCAGACCGAGATGCCTAAACCTGTTTAATTGGGAAGTAATAAATACTGTTTAACGAATGAGGCCGGCATCAAGCGAATATCATCAAGGTGACGGAACGAATCCGATTAAACACCGAATGTAGAGCTGCTGTCCGATCCACTGTTGTCAGCGGGAGCTATTGTTGACAAAAGAGGGAGTCCATGTAGCCCAATTAAGGTGTGAAGCACGCGACCACAACACTCAATTTGACCACCGTAAACACTAAACTCAACCCAAACCAAAAATGCCAAGCGTGCTGAATCACTCTTAAATTGTCGTTTGTTATAAGCCCATTTCGGTACCAATGTAGCTGACAGAATGACCACCGCTGTACATTGATTTAATTAAGTCACGCATTAGTGAAAGCTCTACAGGTGAAGAGAGCCTACCTGACTCAAATGCTGCCAAGATTTCACAGTTTAGTGGGTCTTCTTTGACTAACAATTCAGGATATCTATCGGCAAACCAAAAGTAATAGCACATCGTTTCTGGCATCCACTTTAGTTTGTACTGGTGATACATATAAAGCCCCTCTAGAATCGATAAGTGATTAAAAAGAGCATTAAACTCAAGTATTGAGTCTGCATCCTTATCAGCATGTTTAAAAAAATTCCTACTTTTGTAAACGTGGTTTCGCCACTCTTTTCTTTTTTCAGGGCGAACCCATTCGCTTTCTCTAATTGGACCTTTGATACCCTGTTTCTTACCGAGATCACTGAAAACCTGATTAGCAGCTTCAACCAACGTATGTACTGAAACTTCATCACCATCTTCAAAAAACAATCTAATTGCCTGAAGAAACTGGCGCTCGGCAACATCGAATTTGCTTAATTTTATACTATCCATATTTCCTCGGAGCTGACTGGGCTTATAACATTCTTAATAACAGGCAATCTCGTTTTTCTGCCTGCCTGACTTTCGATTAACTTATCATAAGCCACTAAAAATTAAAGAAAATACATCGAGATGCGCATTCTATCCTCACATAAAAACGCGCCAGCGTGTTATCCAAGATATGAAACCATAAACCTTTTGATAAACAGTGGCTTATTAAATATTCTATCGACAAAGCGAGACTAAACACTCAATAAAACATGCCACTTTCCATACTCAACGACATTCAAGCTTAATAAACTGTGTAGATATACGGAAAAGAAAGTAAAGGTGGCAAGAAAATCAGTCATAAACTTGATATTAGGTTTTGTAGGGAAAACTCACACACCTAGATTCTGTAGAATATTTAATCTAACTCACTTAGGGGCAGAACTTTGTTAACCGTACTTCTCACACAAAGTGCCAACTGTGAAGTGTGATCACCAAGCGATTCTGGACAGAAATAGCTTAGAGTTGATCTTCGAGCTGATTTGATCAACAACGCCACTCCTGATTAAAAAAATCTAAGGCGTAGTGCACCTTTCTATAGCTTGAATGCTCCCATCCTCGATTGGAGATTATGAGCTAGACTACTGATTTCCTGACACGCTATAGCGGTTTGTGAAGTGCCTTCTGCCATTTCTGAGGATGCTGAATTAATATGCTCCACACTTCGATTTAACTCTTCTGACACTGAGTTTTGCTCACTACATGCTGTTGCAATATGAGTACTCATCTGAGCAATATTCTCGACAGAGTGTTCAATCATATCAATTTGTTCTCCAGCCTCATTGACTTGGTCAACACATGTAGCGATACCACTCTGACACTCCCTGCTTGCCTCCCCCATTTTGATGGTTTTTTCTTGTAAGTCTTCAACAATATCGACAATCTGCGTTGTAGATTCTTGCGTTCGTTGAGCCAGAGAACGAACTTCATCAGCTACTACAGCAAAGCCTCTCCCTTGCTCTCCTGCTCTAGCAGCTTCTATTGCAGCATTCAAGGCTAATAGGTTCGTTTGTTCCGCAATCCCTCTAATAACATCAACAACAACATTAATGCTACTTGAACTATTTTCTAGATCACTTGCCAATTCATCTGTGTTTTGTATTGTTTTAGTGACCTTATCAATTTCTTGGATTGTTTTATTTAAAATCTCGGTTCCGTGCTTTGCAACTTCAGTTGCTGAGTTTGCTGAGGTAGCTCCACTTTCTGTATTCTGCGCTACCTCGTTAACTGCGGCCTGCATTTCTGTCATGGCCGATGCAACAGAACTCAACTCTAATTGTTGATTTTGCATTCCTGAAGCCGTTTGAGCTGATATTGCACTCACCTCTTCCACCGCTGCTGTTAATTGAATTGTAGAATCACTCACCTCTGAGACTAAAGAATGCAAATTATTTTGCATTGATACTAACTCTTTCAGCAAAGTACCAAGTTCATCTTCAGTTAACTCTCTTTCGTCAATTGTATTATTCAACTGACCTTTAGCTATCTGAGAAGCAAACCATAAAGCTCGATTAACCGGTTTACAAACTACTCGAGATAACAGAACTGACGAAAGAATTATCATACCGATAATGACTAAGGAACCAGCGGCGGCAGTAAGTTGAGTCGATTGAGATTCACTTTGTACTTCTACTTTTAGCTGATTTATAAGCTCATCATTTAAGCTAAGCGTATTGTCCAAGCTAGTAAGAGCTTTTGTATATGTAGTGAAACTAGATAAAACAACTTCATTTGCTTTTTTTGCCTTACCTTGTGCAAGTAAATAATTATATTGCTGCGTTTCAGAAATATAACTATTCCATGTATCTTTAAATACTTTAAAAGAACGCTTTTCTTGCTCACTCAGCGCTAGAGCTTCATACGACAAAATACCTTGTTGAACATTTTCCCTCCATTGTTCAAGCCCCTCTATCCATTCCGCGATTTTGGGATGCTTTGCATTTGACAGAAGCGAAAATTCATCTTTACGAACTTTTGTAATATCAACTTGAATACCTTTAAGCAAGGCAACCGATGGCAGGCTTTTATCAGTTAATATCGCTGTGTTTTTATTCAGTGATAATAAACTCGACATCATCACTACAGAAACAACTGCAAAAACCAGAAATACGGCTAAGTAACTCAACCCAATTTTCTTTACTACACTTAAATCTTTAATACTCATCAATGAACCCACATTTATTCTAAAAATAACGCCATGACTAATGGCACATTACCTACCTTAACAACCGAGGAGTGAGAATAAAAATCGTTACGCCCTTATTCATCGAGTGTAATATAGCCGAATATTGGCTGAATTAACATCAACTTAGCGTGAATTCGATACAGCAGTTCACTTTTAACTAGAATATGGTGGTATTTTCGTTAAAAAATAGAGTAAATACCTCAATTGAATGAGGTTGTATAAAAAAACCATAATTTAGTGTCAATTGAGCAGCAGGGCGACCGCATGAGTGCCTAGTTTTTCACCGCCTGAGTAAAACCAGCACTTAATACTGCCTCTAGAATGGTTGTATTCATCATGCATCGCTTTTGCTTCCCAACAATGCTTAGCTTAGTTGGCTCTTCTCTGAGCATATTTAAGCTCATATGACGCAAGCAAGATAGATTCTCCGCTCCATGGTCTTTGTATATCTGGCACGCATCCTCATTCATACTGACATCAAGTACCCAATGCATTGACTCTATATCCCAAAGCTCTCTAACTGCCATCGCAGCTTGCTCTGCGCTTAGCACTTTGGAGCTGATATAGTAACGATACTCTAGGTCGATTACTTTTCATTTCTCAATACGGAAGTTTTCAACCATTATAATGCTCTTCAAGTATTTCCAACGAGAGAAGTTACCTTCCAGTTTTGTACTGTCAAAAACTGCTGTTGCGGATCACAATAACCTATTAGCTTTCTTAGCACTTTGAGATAGGAGCCTAACCTGTGCTTTTTGTCCGATATAAAACATTGTTCTACGTTTTAGCTCTAATTACACTGTTTTTATATACAGTAATCTTAGGCTTTATTATGTCTATCCGCAATTTAAAAGATGGCTCTACCAAACCTTGGCTCTGCGAATGTTACCCAAATGGGCGAACGGGGAAGCGTGTTCGTAAAAAGTTTACGACTAAGGGAGAAGCAAAAGCTTTTGAGCTTCACACGTTGAAGGAGATTGACGATAAGCCATGGATGGGAAGTAAACCCGATCACCGTAGAATGAGCGAACTGTTAGACACTTGGTGGAACATACACGGTCATACGTTGAAATCAGGTAAACAAGCTCGGGATCTAATAGCCAAAACAATTGAAGGATTAGGTAACCCGATTGCCTACCACCTTAAAGAACGAGACTACTTGGACTATCGGGCAGCTCGAATCCCCTATCGTGGCAAAAACAAATCTATCGAGATATCCCCGACCACACATAACCTTGAACTGATTTATCTAAAAGGTATGTTCAAGAAGCTGATTAAGTACAATCAGTGGAAATACCCCAACCCAGTTGAAGCAATCGAGCCTATCAGAACCAGTGAAAAGAACCTGGCATATCTAACCAAGCCACAAATTGAAGAGTTCCTATTTAACCTGAAGAATTTCAACCGCGTAATTACAGTCTCGATTCCACAGCTCATTGTAATCTCTAAGATTTGCTTAGCCACCGGTGCTCGTATAAGTGAAGCTCTCACTCTTACCCGTTCACAAGTAGCTGAATTTAAGCTAACTTACACCGAGACAAAAGGTAAGAGAAATCGAAGTGTGCCCATCTCACCTGCTTTGTATCATGAGATCTTAGATATCGCAGTGAACGACCATAAGATTTTTGACACTACTTATAAGGATGCCTGGCGCTACATTAAAAGGGCTTTACCGAATCATGTTCCAAGTGGGCAAGCAACGCATGTTCTACGGCATACATTTGCTTCGCATTTTATGATGAACAAAGGGGATATTTTGGTGTTACAGCGGATTCTAGGTCACACAAAAATTGAGCAGACAATGGCGTATTCTCATTTTGCTCCCGAGCATTTGATGCAGGCAGTTCACCTCAATCCTTTAGAAAATTAATGGCGACAAAATGGCGACAGCCACTGTAATCGAGCGTTATTTAGCGGTTTTAGACGTAAAAAAGGCGACAGTTTTCACTGTCGCCTTTTGCTATTTAGAGCCTAATTTAGACTATTCCCAATCAAGGATAACCTTTCCTGAAAGCCCGCTACGCATAGCGTCAAAGCCTTTTTGGAAGTCATCAACCTTGAAGTGGTGAGTAATGATTGGTGTTAGATCTAGGCCAGATTGAATCAATGAAGCCATCTTGTACCAAGTTTCGAACATCTCACGACCGTAGATACCTTTGATAACTAAGCCTTTAAAGATTACTTGGTTCCAATCTACTGCCATGTCTGATGGTGGAATGCCTAGTAGAGAAATCTTACCGCCGTGGTTCATGTTAGTCAGCATGCTGTTGAACGCAGATGGGTTACCAGACATTTCTAGGCCTACATCGAAGCCTTCTGTCATGCCAAGATCCGACATTACGTCTTCAAGCTTCTCTTCCATCACGTTTACTGCGCGAGTCACACCCATTTGACGAGCAAGATCTAGGCGGTATTCATTTACGTCAGTGATTACAACGTGACGAGCACCAACGTGCTTCGCAACAGCAGCAGCCATGATACCGATTGGACCAGCACCAGTGATTAGCACGTCTTCGCCTACTAGGTCGAAAGAAAGCGCTGTGTGTACTGCGTTACCAAACGGGTCAAAGATTGATGCTAGATCGTCAGAGATTTCTGCAGGGATCTTAAATGCGTTGAACGCAGGGATCACAAGGAACTCAGAGAACGCACCAGTGCGGTTTACGCCAACACCTGTTGTGTTACGACAAAGGTGAGTACGGCCGCCACGACAGTTACGACAGTGACCACACGTGATGTGACCTTCGCCAGATACACGGTCGCCGATTTCAAAACCACGAACTTCTTGGCCGATGCCAACAACTTCACCCACGTATTCGTGACCTACCACCATAGGTACTGGAATTGTGTTTTGTGACCACTCATCCCAGTTGTAGATATGTACGTCTGTACCACAAATTGCAGTTTTCTTAATACGAATAAGAAGATCATTATGACCCATTTCAGGTTTTTCAACCTCGGTCATCCAGATGCCTTCTTCAGGCTTAAGCTTAGAAAGTGCTTTAATTTTCATAATGTTATCCAGTTCATCTCGCCTAACTGTAAGGCGAGAATCAAAAATCTATATGTTCTATTGGGTGTTGTTCTATCTAATCAAAGGATGCACAAGGCACCCCTTTAAAATTAGATGATAGCCATGTCTTTACCAACTTGGATGAACGCATCGATTGCGCGATCCAGTTGCTCACGAGAGTGTGCAGCAGACATTTGCGTACGGATACGAGCTTGGCCTTTTGGTACTACAGGGAAAGAGAAACCTACAACGTAGATGCCTTTCTCTAGGGCGCGCTCTGCAAATTCAGCCGCTACTTTTGCATCACCCAGCATGATTGGGATGATAGCGTGGTCAGCACCACCCATTGTGAAGCCCGCTTCTTCCATGCGAGTACGGAAGTGAGCAGAGTTTTCCCATAGTTGAGTACGTAGGTCGCCAGATTCCGCTAGAAGATCTAGAACACGGATAGACGCCGATACGATTGCAGGTGCAACAGAGTTAGAGAATAGGTATGGACGAGAACGCTGACGTAACCAGTCGATTACTTCTTTCTTACCAGAAGTATAACCGCCTGAAGCGCCACCCATTGCTTTACCAAGCGTACCTGTGATGATGTCGATACGGTCAACAACGTTATGGAACTCGTGAGTACCCGCGCCGTTTTCACCCATGAAGCCCACTGCGTGAGAGTCATCAACCATCACTAGTGCACCGTACTTGTCAGCAAGGTCACAGATAGCAGGAAGGTTAGCGACTACGCCGTCCATAGAGAACACACCGTCAGTTACGATTAGTGTGTGACGAGCGCCTGCTTCTTTAGCTGCGATAAGTTGTTGCTCTAGCTCTTCCATGTTGTTATTCGAGTAACGGAAGCGCATTGCTTTACATAGACGAACACCATCAATAATAGATGCGTGGTTTAGAGCATCAGAAATGATTGCGTCTTCTTTGCCTAGAATCGTTTCGAATAGGCCAGCGTTTGCATCAAAGCAAGATGTGTAAAGGATAGTGTCTTCTTTACCAAGGAACGTAGATAGCTTTTGCTCTAGTTCTTTGTGAGAGTCTTGAGTACCACAGATGAAACGTACTGAAGCCATACCAAAGCCGTGCTGATCCATACCATCTTTAGCTGCTTCGATAAGAGCTGGGTGATTAGCAAGACCTAAGTAGTTGTTTGCACAGAAGTTTAGTACTTCTTCACCAGTCGAGATAGAAACCGCTGCTTTTTGTGCAGAAGTGATAATGCGCTCAGACTTGTAAAGACCTTCTTCTTTAACTTCTTCGATTTGAGTTTGAATCTGTTGGTAAAATGCAGAAGACATTGTCTATTCCTTCCTAATTATTATTCAGCAGCATCGCGCGCCGCATTATGTAGGGGATGTAAACGATTTCAATTCGATCATTTACACTGTAAAACTTATACCCCTATTCTAGTTGAACATCCCCTTCTCGATTATCCCTTTAGTTGGAAAAACATTAATGAATCACAGGCAAGAATAATGGTTCATCCCAGTGACACAGGGCACATAAACGCGTCTTACCTGCTCTTTTTAACGTCAAGTCCCCTTCCGTTTGTGTCTAATTTCACTTTCATATCAGATCTCTATTTTTCATCTCAGAACGATATGGTGATGATTATCCGCTTCTCTTAGAATGTGCATCAGCAGCTCCGCTATACAGATGAAAACCGATGAGATGAAAAGCAAAACACGCCAAGTAATTAATGAAATTGATTCACAAATCAAAGTAAATCACTCACAATTGTCAATAAGCTCACCGTTGCAACTAGCCCAACTGGATACTTATGATAAACCCAAAACTGATCGCCCTACTTCCAGATCTTGCCTCCTTTATTTTGGTGGTTAACGAGGGGAGCTTTACCGCCGCAGCAAAGCAGCTAGGCGTGACGCCTTCAGCGTTGAGTAAATTGATCACACGTCTAGAAAAAGCACTCTCAGTAAAGCTGTTTGAACGTACCACTCGTACATTGATCATCACGCAAGCAGGCCAGTTGGTATACGACCAAAGCGTGGTCATGATTAATGCGGCGCAACAAGCGGTTGAGCTGTCTACCTCTGACCATACTGAACCTGCAGGCTCTATTACAGTAGCGGCACCAGAAGCCTTCTTGAACTCGGTATTGCAGCCTTTCGTTGTTCCATTCTTAAATCAGTATCCAGAGATTCAACTCAAGCTAAGGGCGGCTGATGGCGACATCGACATATTGCGCCAAGGCATCGACATTGCCTTTCGCCTTACCGACAAACCTGACGAGAGTTTGGTATTGAAAGAGCTCGGAAAAACAAACCTCGTGTTATGTGCGAGCCCCGACTATTTAGATGCTAAAGGAACCCCTCACCACCCTACCGAGCTGTCTGAGCACGACTGCTTATACCTTGCAGAAACAGATAAAGACCACATTTGGGACTTCCTTAAAGATGATGAGTTTTACACAGTACCCGTCAGCGGACGTTACGCTGTGAACCACTCTCAGATGCGATTGAAAGGCGTTAAAGAAGGGCTTGGCGTGGGTATTTTCCATGACTTCGTGATCCAAGATGCATTGGCTGAAGGTTCTGTAGTGCAAGTACTGGAAGATTGGACCATCAAGAGTAATTACCATGGCGCTATCGCGATGCAGTTTGCTCAAACCAAGTACATGCCCGCTCGATTACGTGTATTCATTGATTACGCGATGGAACACTTGGGTGACAAACTGGCAGGAGAAATAAACTGATGCTGAAAGGAATACACCACGCCGCCATTATTTGCTCAGACTACGAAGTCTCTAAACGTTTTTATACGGAAGTTTTAAAGCTTGAAGTGATTGCGGAGAATTATCGTGAAGCACGTCAGTCGTATAAGCTCGACTTGGCACTGCCTAATGGCGCTCAAATAGAATTATTCAGCTTCCCTGACGCACCTGAAAGACCAAGCTTTCCGGAAGCTCAAGGGCTGAGACATTTGGCCTTTTGTGTTGATGACGTTCAACATGTCAAAAGCTACTTGGGAGAACAAGGCATTGAAGTCGAACCGATTCGAGTTGATGAGTTTACGGGGAAATCATTTACGTTTTTCGCAGACCCAGACGGCCTGCCGCTAGAGCTGTATCAGATCTAAAGCTGTATCAGATCTAAAGCTTTATCAAATCTAGAGCGGTATCAAGTCTAAAGTCTTTCTCACAAAAGACGCGATCATCTGATTAATAAAACGGACCTTCTCAAGTAGAGAAAGCCCGTTTGCATGTCAATTAACTCAACGCGGTTTTGAATCTCTCAACGCGTGAAAACAGTAACCAATCCAATAGCATTGCTGTCACGATAGTTGCACCCGCGAGTGGAAACAGTATCGAAATAATAACCACAGTCACTAAGCCTGCTTTCCAAAAACCAGCATCGCCAAACTTCGGTGGCGTTCCCAACTTTCTTTGGCCTGAAGGTCTGCGTATCCACCACATTACTCCACCAGTCACTGACACCACAATGAACGCCAAACAGAACAACGCATTTAGAAGCTTATTAATGATGCTGATGTCACCTTGATGCAGAGAAATACCGACGGCTAAGGTTTTGGCGAATAAATTGTAATCTTGCCACGTCACCTCTCCTAGAATACGGCCTGAGTATTGGTCTAGATGAGTAGTTCGATCTTCCCTAGGGTCAATAATGTCGCCGCCCATAGTATTGGCCGTGATGGTGTAGACACCCGTTTCAGTACGAGGGAAGTTAATTCGATAGTAAGTAAAGCCGAGTTCATTCGCTTTTTGAACCACTTGCTCAAGCGGAATGCTTTCTCCAGAAGCGATATGGTGACTGTGTTCGTCACTCATTGAAGAGTGATCGTGCGACTCTGGAAGCGGAGTTTGCTCTAAGTTCCAAGGGTATTCCTCTTCCGAGCCGTGATTTAACGAGCCGTGTGTTTGCTGAGACAAAGGGACATCATCCCACATCTGAGCTGGGAAACTACTCCAAGCCTGAACCATCTTACCGCCCCAAAAGCCTGCCCAAGCAAGCCCAGACAATAAGAACATCAGCAACACTAAAGACAGAGTACCACCAAGGTTTGCATGCAGGTCACGCATAAAAATGCGAGATCCAGAAGAAATGCGGATCTTCAAAAAGCCTGCTTTTGTGGCATTGTCGCGCGGCAACCATAGATAAATACCACTCACTAATAGCAAAATAGATAAGCTGGTCGCTACTTCAATCAGGTAATCTCCCCAATCCCCTAACAGTAGAGTGCCATGAATGTCGTTCGCCAGCTGATACCAACTATCACTGCGAGGGATTTCACTGATCACTTGACCAGTATTGGGGTTCACGGTTGCAAATACTGACCGACCATCGACCAAGTTCACAGAGAAGCGGTTAGGTAAATCTGTAGATCTAGCGGTAATAAATTGAGTCGCTATTCCTTCTGGATATCGCGATTTAACGGCGGCGAGCTGGTCTTTAATTGGGATGATGCCGCTTGAGCTCACACCACTCTGCATCACTAGTGCTTCTGGGTATAGAGCGGTCTCAAGTTCATCATCAAACAGCATCACCAAACCAGTAATACTCAACATCAACATAAATGGGATAACGAATAGCCCGGCATAGAAGTGCCAGCGCCAAGTGAGGAAGTAGAGAGTTTTATTGCGGTCTTTGCTTTTTATATTGGTTTCCGAACCAGTTGTTGCACTGCTTGTAGACTGCGAAGTTGCTTGTGCTTTCGCAGATCTTTGAGATTCATTTCTCAACATTATTATTTCCTTTGACACACGCAAACATACCTTCTGAAAAATCAGAAAGTAATCTGAGCATGTTTAACTTTACTTAATACTTTATTTTTTAATTATTTTAGTGGGTTAGGTTTAAGCAATATCAAAGGGAGGGCCGCGCGGGGCTTGTCTCGTGTAGCGTTCGCTTAGAGCCAAAAAAGCGTAGCTGTCTGAGACAATAGAACTCAGTCGAGTTGTCAGTAGTGTAGTTGGAAGTTCGTCTTGGTGAAACGTGGAAAAATGGCTAAAGGGACACGGCTTTCCTTTGTGAGTATTAGGTTCACCTTCTTCAATTTGAACCAGTTCAAAGCCATTGACCGTACATAACGACGCCCATACTCCCACACTATTACCATGAGCATTGATAACAGGCATTAATGTCACCAGCACCCAGCTTAATGCTGTAGCAAGTAACATGGAGAAGTTGAACGAAGTTCGGCGCATTATTCCAAATCTTTATAAATTTCCCTTATTATGAGGGACTTGGAATATAGGTAAACGTAAAGATTAACAGCAAGTTAAAAAATTGAAGCTAACGCACACTCTTTTTAGTTAAAAACTGGTTACAACCAAAGAGCCAAAAGAATGTTACGCGTCTATTAGCAGTAAAATGTCTAGAAAAATAGCAGTAAACTGTTTAGAGAAACGACAATAAAAAACGCCGCCTTACACCTTCCCCTAAAGAGGGTAATGTAAGACAGCGTTTTAGAAATCGAATCTTGAGGTTTTGCTCTTTGTTACGTATCTAGCAAACTCAATTGATTAGAAAATTAACCGAAGATCTTGCTCCAAATGCTTGGATTACGCTTCTCATGGTACTCTTCACGAAGGCCGTCAATAGTACGAAGTTCCTGCTGTGCCGACTCTAAGTCACCTTGGCCTAGCTTCTGCTCAATGCTATCCAATGATGCACTGATCTTTTTGAAACCTTCCATGAAGTTATCTTCTTTCTCTATTGGGTAAACACCCGTTTTGAGCTCTGCCACTAGCGTATCTAAACGAACGATAGGCTTTTGCATCTCTTCAATGCTTTGAGCTTCTGCCGCTTGTTTGAACGCAAGCTTCATTTCTTGCATGTTTTTCTTAAGGTCAACATTAGCAAATGCGTTGCCAGACAATACTGAAGCAGCGATTAAGCCAGATAAAAGGATTGAGCGAGTTTTCATTATTTCTCCAAGTGAAGCGGTGTCTTTGAAGTTAGAGCCATCATTATTGTACTGTGGCACTTCGACTTTATTATTTTCGGTTAGTGTATACAAAAATCCGTCGGGCACAAAAATTGATTGTGTCGAAATGCAAACTAGCTAGCTAACCAATGACTAAAAAGTATAAAGTACCGGACAAACCATCACTCAAATACCGAAAACTCGGCAATCGATTGACGACCACGTAATACCAAAAAGGCTAGGAATTGCTGTGGTGAATGGGTAATCACTTTACTCGAATCCACGCCCACCTCACCAAGTAGTGAAGACACGAGATCCAATCCACCCACATCTATGCAGAAATGCGCATCGCTACCTGTCGTAATAAACGCACCTTTCGCTTTAGCAATTCTTGCGATCTCGTAACAACGATCAACACTGCCAACGCGGCTATTGCCTTTAAGCGTGGTGTTATTAATTTGGGTTGCCTAAATGACCAAGTGCATCAACACGACCGCCTTTAATCACATTCAACAATGCTTCTGTATGAGTAGCAACATCCGACGGGCGAAAAACGGGCTCGTGGAAGCTGGCAATCACCCAATCTAGATTCTTATCCACACTCGGATGAATGTCGATTTCACCCTGTGTGTTCATGATGTTTGACTCGACACCTCGAATAATAGCGACATCTTCAATAAAACGAGGGAGCACACGTTGGTTACTGAAAAACCAATAGTGTGGCGCGCCCGGCATAGACTCGGAATGGTCGGTCGTACAAAACATAGCTAAACCGTTTTGTTTTGCCGATTTTGCATTCTCGATCAACGTGCTGTAAGCATGACCACTTGCGTATGTGTGGGTGTGGGTGTCTACTTTTAGTTCCATGAATCAATGCCCTCTTCGCTCGGTCAAAAAACGTGCTTAAGAAATGAGTGCTTAATAGCAACAATTCGACCAGTTTATCAGTTGAAAGTGACAATTAGCACCCAAACATAAAGGTTTATTAGGTATTCATTTACACGACACGGGAATACGTGGCTACCAGAAGACGCTAACGCTTTTCTTATCTAAGTAAAATCGATCATACTCGGTAATTACGCCAATTTTTTGCAACCTACCCAAGTTCGTCAATACTTAAACCAGTCTACAAACTGGAGTGTTAGATGAGAAGAAGACGATATCCGCTGAGTATCCACATCACTAGCCTTTTCTTAATTTTGACCACTCTTGTCGGTACCGTACTGATTTCGATAAGTTATCGGCACTCTCAAGAACTGCTTTTAGGCACCGTGCGCGAAGTCAGTAATGAACATCGCGATAAGCTGGAATCGGTATTTAAACAAGCTATTGCCCCAGTCATCACAACCTTAAACGTGATGGCAGTGAGCCCGTTTGTTGCTCATCAAACCTCCTCCGTCGAAAAAGAATCTTGGCTTGCTTCGGTCGATATCATCTTCAAACAAAATACCAATTTAGTTGCTCTGTTCTATGGCTCTGAAGATGGCGATTTCCGAATCTTTCGTCCTCTGAGTTCCATTAAACAGAGAGCCGACAACAACGCTCCCGCGAAAGCGACCATGATGGTCAGCAGCACCAATCTAGATGGTGAAAACTTTATTACCTTTCTCGATGGCGCACACCAAGTGATCAGTACCCGACAAGCCGAGAGTAAGTTCAACCCCACGACTCGACCTTGGTTTCGTAACGCAAAGCCTGACGGCTCAATACAACTCTCTGAGCCCTACCTGTTCTATTTCTTGCAAACCAATGGCATCACGCTTTCTAGACGTTCTTTGGATGGCAAGCATGTCGTTGGTGCCGACTTCACGTTGAAATCTCTCTCTTCCCAGATCAGTGAATTGGCCTACTCTCCACAAACCCGACTCGCTCTGTTCGATCAACATTTCAATCTTCTCGGCCAACATCAACTTGATCTATCGATTCCCAAGCTTACCTCCCAGCCTAACGACACAAGTAAAACTGAGAAAACGAATAACCAAACGACGGGGAAACTCTCTGGTAGTGAGCAAGACCAAAGCTTCTTTAATGTGCCCAAACGTGAACAGATGGAAGCATTGAAAGCATCCGTCATAGCACCACTTATCTCCGACGAGGAGAAATTAAACCTCAACCTAAAAAACGTTGAGTACAACCTAAACACGTGGGCATTAACACTAACGCCTGTTGAGCTCACTCAGAATGTCACTTTATATTTGGCAGAGGCTACGCCACACAATGAGTTGCTCTCTGATCTTATCTCGATGCGTGACAAGCAAGTCGCCGTCGCGATTGGGATGTTGTTCATCTGCTTCGCTATCGTATGGTTTGTCGCTAATCGTTTGTCTCAGCCGCTTAATACGCTGATGCAACTCACCGACAACATCGCACGATTTGACTTCAGGCGAACTCATTATCCCAAAAGCATGATTCAAGAAGTGGCTAACCTCGCCCACTCAATTGAGCTGATGGAACACACACTTCATGATCTTATTACGCTACTTCGCGACACGGCAGGTAATCAGGAATTTTCGATCTTAGCTAAGAATATTGCTCATCAAAGCTATTTAATTACCAAAGCAGAAACCATCGTCCTCTTCACTCAATCAAAAGAGAAAGATGTGTTTGATACGGCCGCGAACCTCGCTATTTTGCCCTTTAAGGCCGACATCAACGACTTCATCAAGCACACCCCTTGGTTGCTGTGCCAGCTTAAATCTGGAGAAACCATCCACTTAAACCGAGAAGACAATGTTCTCAACTATTACCAAGATTCGATCTTCAATTCAGATCTGTACCTGTTTCCACTATTAAACCGTGAGAAGTTGTTGGTGGGTATCGTCGCAATTGGCTATGAAAGACCGATTACCAAGATGCAGGCAGACAAGCACGCCTTCTTACGAGAACTGCTCAGTTTTGCGGAAATAGCCAAAGATAACATTGACCAAATGCAGCAACAAAAAGACATGCTTAACGCCTTTATCGAGTTGATTGCATCAGCGATTGATACCAAATCACCTTACACGGGCGGGCACTGCCAACGAGTGCCTGAACTGACCAAATGGCTGACTCAAGCAACCATTGATGATGATCGTTATTACCCGCAATTCTCATTGGATAGTAAACAGTGGGAAGAGTTAATGCTCGCCGCTTGGCTTCATGACTGCGGCAAGGTAACCACACCTGAGTATGTCGTAGACAAAGCGACAAAACTTGAAACCATTTACGACCGAATCCACGAAGTGCGAATGCGTTTCGAACTGTTAAAACAACAGGCTGAAACCGACTACTGGAAAGCCATAGCGAACGGAGCGCTTCAAGAGGATCAGCTTAAGATCCTCGAACAAAGCTTGTCAGAATTGGATGAAGAATTTGCCTTCGTTGCTGAATGCAATCTTGGTGGAGAGTCGATGACGGACGAACAACTAGAACGCTTAGACCGAATAGCCAAGCGCCAATGGAAACGCACACTCGACGATCAGCTAGGGTTATCTTGGTCTGAAAAAGAGAGATTCAATGCACAACAAGACACGACAGAGAAGAGTGAAGCTGAACCAGCAAGAAAAGACCAAATACTACCGGTTATGGAGCCGCTACTTGCCGATAAACCCGAACATAAAATACCTTGGGATAATGGCTTTAACCCAGCCAACGTGTGGCAAGAAGCGTTTGTACTCAAACCTGGTGAAGTCAAGTACAACCAAGGTGAATTGCACAATTTGAAAGTACGTCGCGGTACCTTAAACGACGAAGAACGCTTCATGATAAACGACCATATCATTCAAACCTTCACCATGCTCAACAAGCTACCTTATCCATCTTATCTCAAGAACATTCCTGACATTGCCAGCGGACACCACGAACGTATCGATGGCAAGGGTTACCCGAGAGGCTTAAGCGAAGACCAGTTACCTTTGCCGTCTAGAGCGATGGCCATTGCCGATGTATTCGAAGCGCTCACCTCCAGTGATCGCCCATATAAGAAAGGCAAACTCCTAAGCGAATCACTCAATATCATGACCGACATGGCCACCAGCGGTCATATCGATCCAAAACTGTATTTGCTGTTATTAGAAAACAAAATCTATGACAAATACGCTGAGCGATTCCTAGAGACTAAACAGCGTTGCGAGATTGAACCAAACGAACACATCGACCGAGTAAAAGAGTACATTCGTTCATTGTTCTAGGCTTTTGTCTGTAATCTTCAGCCTCAATGTTTAGCTTTTAACGGCAGAGTCCAAAACCGCAGCATCTGCTCCAGTCACTACAGCCACAGCGGTTCTCGGTGTTTGCTTGGCTTTTGCTTTGCTGTATTTTTTAGCTAATAGAGTATTGGTTATGCTCGCCACGACGATCAAATTGATGCCGATTAACTGCTGAGTTGAAAATACATCATCAAAGAACAAGCTCTGCCATAACGCGCTGAACAGCATATTAGTAAAAATTAGGGGAGCCAACTGAGAACCGCTGTCTGCCAACTTGTACGCTTTCGAGCGGAAGATTTGCGTGTTAATAGTAAATAGAGCCAATCCAAAAGCGCCAAGCCCAATCCAGCGTAGGCCTTCAAAAGATAGCAGAGCCGATAAGGTTCCATTGCCCGCAGCACTCTCAAGCGCATCTGGAGCCGCAGAGACTGAAGTAAACACAACCATTGGTATCACAATGATTGCCGCGACCAAGAACGTCCACGCGTTAAGCTCTGCGGGTGTCAGGCTAGTCTTGGACGCTCGATACAAACTCACTTGTGACCCCGAATTAAACACACCCGCCAATAATCCTAGCAACAACGCTGGCCTAAAGAACTCTGAGCCAAATTCAAACTGAGACCAATCCCCAGCCATCATCACTACGCCGACAAAGGTGACAACTAAACAAATCACTGTGGTTGTATGAATCTTGGTTCCAAACATTAATTTTTCTAACAAAGGAATGAACAGAGGGCCAGTGCTGAACAACACCACACCTTCAACCAGCGTTAGGGTCTGTAGAGACGTTAGGAAACACCACTGGCATGCCACCATAAAAATCGCACGCATCACTAAAGGTTTCCACATATCGAGTGAAGGTTTCGTGATTTTGTAAAACATCAAAAATAGGAATAAAAACAGACTGGGTAACAAAAAACGCACGAAACTCAATAATGAAACGGGCATTGATACCGATAGATACTTGGCCATTAAGCCACTTAAAGACAAACTGAACGTCGACAACAACATGAAAGCCGTCGCCTTGGTAATATCAGACATAATTATCACCTCCTATGACAGTTATTTTAGAGGCGTGACGTGATGAAAAATAGCGAGTATTATTAACCACAACTGTAAGGAAAGCTTACCAATGAAGAAACTCGTTCCACTTAAATCCGTTTATGCTTTCATTGCTGTCGCCGAAACAGGCAGCATGACCGAAGCCGCTCGCGTGTTGTACGTCAGTCATTCAGCGGTAAGCCAAGCGATAAAATCATTAGAGCAACTGGTCAATAAGCCGCTGTTCCAACGTGTGGGTCGTCGTGTTGTTCTCAATGCCGCAGGTAAGCGATATTATCGAAAAGTCGCACCCGCACTGGAACAAGTAATAGAAGCCACAGAAGAACTCGCCAAAACGCCTAACGACCACCGCATCACCCTCAACATGGTGAACTCACTCGCCATGCACTGGTGGATCCCGCGAGTCTCGGAATTCCAAAGCTTTGCCCCCTCTCTTGATATTCGTATATCCACGCTAACGGGCACTTTCGACATAGAACAAGAAGGTGTGGACATCGCGCTGGTGCACGGTAAACCGAGCGAGTGGGACCGATATTACAGCGAAAAGCTCGGTGACGATGATCTGGTATTGGTGTGCAGCCCAGCACTATTGAAAAACCAAATGGGATTAAGCGTTGAACAACTGGTGAAACAAAACCCAACCATTGGTGTCTTCAACCCAAGAAGACAGCATGACTGGCAAGTGTGGTGCGATCATTACCAAATACCCATGCCGACGTTCCACAGTAACTTGACGTTCGATGTCTCGATTCAAGCCGTACAGGCTGCCATTCGTTCGCTTGGTGTATTAGTCACTCACCGCTTGTTTGTGAAAGATGACATCAGCCATGGCATGTTGGTCGAAATTAGTGAGCCAGTGGCTAACCCCCATCAAGATTTCTATTTCGTTTGTCCAAAAAACAAATTAAAACAAGAAAGTGTGCTAAAACTGAGAACATGGTTGAGGCATGAATTCACACGCTCAGAGACAAAACTCAGCAAGTAACTAATCATCAAGTAACTAATCAACTAGTAACTAATCAACTAGTAACAACTCATCTAGTAACCAACCATCTAACTTACAGAGGCCACTATGATTATTACCACCACACAATCTGTCGAAGGCAAACGCATTGTCGATTACAAAGGGGTTATTGCCGGAGAAGCCATCCTAGGGGTTAACGTATTCAAGGATATGTTTTCAGGTATTCGCGACTTCGTCGGTGGACGTTCTGGCACCTATGAAAAGGAACTGGAGAAAGCACGTAACTACGCATTCAAAGAGCTAGAGCAGAAAGCGATTGAAGCGGGTGCAAACGCAGTGGTTGGTGTCGATATCGATTATGAAGTCTTAGGAACAGGTAATGGCATGTTGATGGTATCAGCCAGCGGCACAGCGGTTGTTGTCGCTTAACCGAATCTGAAATTACGTGATTCAATAAATGCTTATTCCAACGTTCGGTTTGTTTATCACCAGAAGGTTGGAATAAGGATAAGCCGTGGCTGAAGTGAATTTAACTCGTTCTGCCTTCTTGCTCAGAGATGATCTCATCAAAAGAGGCAATTCGAGCGAGGAACGCCCCCTTGTCTTTCGGTAATATAGAGCTTGCCAAAGGCAGGTCAGCCTTCATCGCGTCGACCGCCCTTCCACGTACCAACACTTCAAAATGTAAGTGAGGCCCTGTTAAACGGCCTGTTGCACCCGACAACGCAATTTCCTGCCCACGCTTAATCTGTTGCCCTTTCTTAACCAAGAATCGACTCAAATGCAGATAACGAGTTTTGTAAACACTGTTATGTTCTATCACTATGTATTTCCCTGCGTATGGATGGTCACGAAGTGCCACAACCCTACCGTCTCCCGTTGAATAAACGGGTGAACCCACAGGTGTGGCGAAATCAGTACCATTATGCGGCGATACACGTCCAGTCACAGGATGCTTTCGGAATGGGTTGAATGATGAAGTGATTCTTCGGAATTGTTTGTCTATTGGGTATCGATTGAAAGCTTGCTCAAGGCTATTCCCTTCTCGGTCATAGAAACGTCCATCCGCAGCAAGAAAAGCCGCCACTTCCCTATTTCGTAGCTTGATAGAGACCCCTTGCACTTCAGTCTTACCCGTTAAGTGGTCTTCCATGTATTGCTCTTTAACCAAAACATTAAAGCTGTCGCCAGCTCTGAGATCTTTGGAGAAGTTAATTTTATCTTTCAGCGTTCGAGTGATATTGGCTATCTGGGCACTGGTTAAACCGGCCTTGTAAGCTGACGTGGAAAAACTACCCTGCACCGCACCTGCGTACAGCTTTTCTTTCCATTCCCCAGGAGTCTCGATGAACTGATAACTAAAACTACCGTCATCATTTTCTGTGTAAATAGCCTGCTCAACCAAGCTCTCATGGTAAATCAATTCGACTAGCTGCTTAGAGTCACTATCCAACAACAACTCTAGATGATCACCAGGCTTGATCGTGTCCAGTTTCAGTGATTCTAGATCGGCCTCAAGTATCTTTTGAGCCGTTCCGTAAGGGAGTTTCCAAGAGGTAAATACATTACTGAGTGTATCCCCAACTTTGACAAAATAATGAACTCTTACCAGAGAACTTGACTCAACGTCTGAACTCGATGGCTTCTCATCAGCCGAAACCACACCTTGGTAAGGTGTAATTTTGATAGCGATGTCTTCTGGTGGTTCAGGAGAAAGAGAAAGATATAAAGCAAGTGAAAATGCGCTGATAGCAGTCACTATCAGGCCAGTGCGGAGGAACTTCATAAAAATACTTAACGGTTATCACAATGAACTTTTCAAATGTTATAACATAACAATTAATTCAATAAAATAAGCGAAATGTAAGAAACCGTTCCGTAAAAATGATTAAAAGCATAGTAAGCGTACGAAGCTCACCATGCCATTAAATAATTACTCTTCACAAAGCGCTTCAAAACGATCTAAGCCGCGTAGCATCTCAAAATCTGGCTCTTCAGCTAGCAACTCTCGCATTGAGCCACTGGCTTCGATAGAGCGCTCTAAGTCGTCGATTGCCTCACCTTCAGCACCTAATCTTGCATACGAACAAGCTCGTTGGTACAAGGCATGGGCATTTTGATCATCCACTTCCAATACACGATTACATAAGCTCATTGCCCAGTGGTATTCCTGCATGTCCATTGCGGCATCAGCTTTATAAGTGAGCGCCTCTAAATCACCAGGGCGGACTTTTAAGATCTCATCGTAAATCTCAATTTTTTGCTCGGCGGTTTGAGCATTTTGCGCTCTCAACCATAAGTTGTGTATTTCATTGATGACTTCGATTTCTCGGTTGTTCTCTGAGATGATTCGAGTCTTACGCTTTAGATCCCTTTCAAGTACATTAAATTTCTTTTCGTACTCTTGAGCGATAGAATTCAATCGCTGGTCAGCCATTTCTTTGGTTGTGTGCTTGAGTTCTTTAAGCGATTGCCACCCAACTAATGCGATAAGTGAAGCGACACCCGCAATAATGTAGAAAAAATAGGTTACAGTCACGTTGGCGTAATTCAGCGATTTGTCCGCCACAGCGAGCTCACGGTCGGTCATCTGAATAGTCAAACGTCTTTCAAGATCTTGTTGGTCCATTCTTAGCTGCTTCAATTCATCCAAGATATAGCGTTCCATCAACGGTCGATCTAAATAGTCCAATTCTGAGTACTCAACCTCTTCGCTTGCAAAACTCATCGTGCTGAACACCGAGATAACTGCAATCAATAAGATTCGAAGCATTATACATTCCTTATATGTTTAATATTTAGGCTAACTGTATCTTGTAATAGTCATACAAGCTAGGAAGTCGACAAGTTTGGCTTATTCGTATTAGTTAATAGTTATTTATAGCTCGATAGTCACTCACTTCTACAATCGATTCCTCCAACCACGGACTCTTCCAACAATCCTGCATAAATTCCATTGTGTGCTATCAGCTGTCGATGGTTACCTTGTTCAACAATTTCACCCTTTTCCAACACAAGAATTGTGTCTGAGTGACGAACGGTACTCAAACGGTGTGCAATCGCAATCACGGTTTTTTCCTTAAACAGACGCTGCATTGCTTTTTGAATCAGGTCTTCGGTGATTGAATCCACCGAGCTAGTTGCTTCATCAAGCATCATCAGTTGTCCACCTTGTGCAACCGCTCTAGCGAACGAAATAAGCTGCGTTTGCCCCACAGATAGGTTGGATCCGTTCTTTTCTAAATGGAAGTCATAGCTTTGTGGCAATTGTTCAATAAACTTATCGGCGTACACATAGCGTGCTGCTTGTTCAACCTCAGTTCTAGATAGATGCGTTTTACCCAGCGCGATATTGAATTGGATTGTCTCTTCAAACAAGTGCACATCTTGCATCATCATTGAGAACAAATGAGCAGAGTCTTCACTTGAAACCTGTGACAGCTCTATTCCATTCAACAAAATGCTGCCTTCATAGTCTTGGTAGGTTTTATAGATCAGACGCAGAACCGTCGACTTACCCGACCCCGTCGAACCTACAAGCGCGATTTGATGCCCTTTCTCCAATACAAACGAGACATTCTTTAGAACATAGGGAGAGTCGTCTTTGTAACGGAAGCTCACGCTCTTAAACTCTAGGCTCACAAACTGTTCGAGCTGTTTTTCAACCTTGCTCGATAGCAACAGGTTGCGCCCTTCTTCTTCAGTCGGCTCAACAAACAGCTCTTCAATATGGTCAAACGCTGCAAATGAACTCTGAATCGAAGCAATCTGCGAAGTAAAGTCACGGATCGGAACAAACACTTTTTCTAAGGTGTTGATGAACGCAATTAGCACACCCAAGGTGAGTGCCCCTTCTATCACTTGCTCAGATCCATACCAGATCATAATTGCGATGGTGATAGAGGTGATGCCAGAGATAAACGAGAACAAAATCGCATCGTATTTATTTATCTTTTTCTGCGCTCTTAAAAACTCATCGGTATAGCCTTGGTAACGCTGTTCTACTTGCTCTTCCGCTCGGTACATCTGAACGGTTTTCATACCAAATAAGACTTCTTGTAAAAAGCCAATACCGCGAGCGAGCGAAGAACGAGTCACCTTGTACAGTTCACGAAGTCGGTTTCTCACATACACCGTCAAATACATCACCGGCGGCATAATGATCAATACAATCATCGTTAACTGCCAATCAATGAAGAACATCATCACCAACAGAGCAATGGTATTGATACTGTCTTTAACTAGCCCCACAACCGACTGAACAAACGTCTCGCCAATGGTTTCCAAGTCACTGGTCAATCGTGAGAGCGTTACCCCAATCGGTGTGTTATCAAAATAGCTGCGCGGCAGTTTAAGCACACGAGCAAACAACACTGAGCGCATGTCGGTTATCGTGTACTGCCCCGTTTTACGTAGGTTGTACGAATAGGTGGTATCCACCACATAGCTCGCCACCAGCACAGCAACTAGATAGAAGACATATTCGAGCAGTCCATCCATATCACCATGACTTAAATGAACATCGATCACTTGAATGATCAGCCAAGGAAACAATAGGCTTGTAATGACAGAGAGCGGAAGCATAGCAATGCCCAGAATCGCAGAGCGTTTGTATTTCTTAGCAAACTTAAAAAAGTGCTTGAGGTACTTGAGATCAACACCTTTTAACATGCTGCTGCCTCCGTTTCATTCTGCTGTAACTGCCATGTATCGTAATAGTAATCGCACGTTTTCAATAACGTCGCGTGGTCGCCCTTCGCAATCACCTTACCTTCGTTCAACACGATAATTTCATCCATAGATTCAAGGGCATTAACACGGTGTGAAACCACAAGTACCGATTGATTTTCCAAGCGCTTAAACAAGCCCTCTAAAATCTTACGTTCTGTTTCATAGTCGACAGCCGATAGAACGTTGTCCATGATGATCAGGTCGGTGGGTTGCAATAAAGATCGCGCAATGCTCAAGCGCTGTTTCTGACCACCCGACAACATGATCCCTTTCTCACCGACTAAGGTTTGGTCGCCATGCTCAAAACGTGTAACGTCATTGGCTAACTGACTCAGTTCTAAAACCTCATCAACCTGACTCTTTGCCAAGTCAGTATCTAAGCTACCGAAGCGGATATTGTCTTCGACGGTTGCAGAAAACAGATAAGGGTCTTGCGTCACGGTTTTCACGTAACGGCGCAAATCACTGCGCGAGAAGCTAGTGACATCTCTTTCGCCAAGAAAAACCGAACCTTCTGGTACATCCAAGTGATGGTTCAAGCAATTCACTAATGTCGTTTTACCCGCTCCGATTCCGCCTAGCACACCCACTTTCTTACCTGCTGGAATGTCAAAGCTGATGTCATCGAGAATCAGACGCTCTTCACCTGAATAGCTGAAGCTGAGGTTGCGAATAGAAAACGTTTTTCCCTTCAGAGATTCAACATCTAACTCAGTGAGCTTATCTTCATCAAGGTCTGGAACTTTGGCATTAAGAATGGTTTGTACACTTTGAATACCCACCATGCCACGCTGATAAATGGTCGCGATTCTGCCAAGCTGCATCAATGGCATAGCGAGCAAAACCGAGTAAGTCAGAAAGGCAGTAATCTCACCGAGGGTTAGCTCTTGTCTCATTAACATGTAGCCACCGAGCCCAAGAATGATGATTTTCATCAGGTCATTGGCGTAGTCGAGTACTGGCATAAAGAAGACTTGAATACGTGTAATTTTAAGGCGGCATTCAAGTAATAACTGATTCAGCTTTTCAGTTTCAGCTTTCACCCAAGGTGACATCTGCTGGCTCTTAATCAAATCAATCCCAGACAGGTAACTCATTAGCTGAGCAGACAGGTTTTGCAGACGTTTCATGTGCTCTAAATGCAGCGTTTTCATACGCTTGAAGCCCACCCGAAAAATCACAAAAGCGATTGAGATAGGAATAATCGAATACAGTGTGAGTTCTGGCGATATACGCCACATATAAAGAGGTGTCAGCGATAACGCGAGTAACGCATTGAAGAACTGAAGAAACCCCACACCAAACATCAGTCGGATGCCGCTAAGGTCATTATTCATGATTGAAATTAGCCGACCAGATGCAAAACGTTCATGAAAGCTGCTCGGTAAGCGATTCAGCTTTTGTAGAAGTGTACTCTTTAGTGCTGCTTCTGTAATTCGCCCCGGATTAAGCGCATAGATACGAGACAGAATTCTCACCACCACCATGGCAACCGACATACCGACCACAATCCAAACATAGGTTTGAAGCTGCTGATGGCCCGTTGTTGAAGCATCCTCAATAAGATCGATGGCAAGTTGGATATAACGAGGTATCTCTACCTGTAACCAGTTAACGAGAAAAATGAACACAATCGCCAGTAAGTACGAGGTGCGATTCATGCGCAAATAGTGGGCAACAAACTGTCTTTTATTCATAGTCTTCTTTGTTTAGGGCAGGCTCACCGAGTTTTGGTGATTTCGTAAAGCTAGAAACGAGCGTCACTTAAGTAAAGATACACCTAAAACACCAGATTGATAATATCACTCCATTCATTTTATACAGGTTATCTCAGGTCTCGATGTTAGAAAAATTCACAACAAAAGCACCTAAAACAACGTTACCGCCGAAATAGCGGTAACGTTGTTTGGTAGAAGATAAAGATTAAAGAATCACGTCTACATTATCGTCCTCAATGTTTACAAGGAGTTTCACTTCGCTTCCCATTGCCGACGGATACCAGACTTCAACCCACACTTTATCAACATGATTGGGTAAAAGGAGAGTTGTAGAGAACTCAATATCTTGATTGATTGGGCTCCTCAGCACTTGTGAGGTGTAATCGACAACATCACCATTGAATTCTGTATAAATACTCATAAAACCTCGAGAACTTTGCGAGCTTGCTACGTCAACGTTTACAGACACTTCTCTCTCCGTAGAAAAATCAAAACCTTCCGGTATAGATAACTCAGATGATTTAATAGACTGCGGTATCACTACTGGAGCAGGTGTCACCACGTTATTGCTACCAACGGTCGAATTACTCGGAGGAGTGACGGGGACCGGAGCCGTAGTATTGCTCGGAGGAGCAACAGTACTTGGAGATGAAGCGGTACTATCACCTCCACCTCCGCCGCCACAAGCTGAAAGGAATACAAAGCCTACACCACTCAAAATTAGTTTGATTGTTTTCATAAATCCTCCTGATTAATCTTCCGTTGACCAAGTTTTGTTGGCGTTAGGGTTTTGGTACCACGTTGGTTTTGAAGCACCGCCTGATGTAGCCCACTCAGCAAACTCGGGGTACACCTCACTAACATCAATGTATTCTGATGGATGATTCCAAGATGATGAAATTAAGATACCCCAAGGCATGTTTTGTGTCGTTCGGTAGTATTTATCACTAGACGGGTCTGAATCATCTTGTGCAATACCATAGAAATCACTCACTAACGTGCCACGCGACGTTGGTGGGAAGTCCGCAGTATGGATTTCTAAGTCTTTCCCCGGCGATGTAGAGAAACTGTCACCATGGTAATAACCCGCTCCCGCACCAAAGATGAATGGGTCGAAGCCACTTAATGGCATCAGTGAACTCGCTGTGGGCTCGCTTCCAGAAGCAAACGGCAGAGAAATACTGAACGTCATTTGGTCAGCTTCTAAAGTCGGACTACAAGAAGGGTTAGTGCGGTGGAACATACACTCACCGTTAATCGGCAGATCATTTTTTAGGTTCAACGACGCGACAACGACGAGGTCTCCTCCTGGCGATGCAACGCTTTTGTCTTCACCCGTAAACGGCGAAATATTTACCCGAGTCGCGCCATTCTTTTGCACTCGAGCCGTTTGAAGATCGACATCTGACTCATCGAAGCCATCAAGCTTCCATCCTAGTCCATTACCATAAGAAGCACCGTAGGCCATTATGGTTCCCGTAATATCCATTCGAAGCACTGCGTCCTCTTTACTTAAAATGGTGGTGCGGTAGTAAACCACAACGTCATTTAAGTCGAAGTCACCAACTTCTGGCCAATTATCTTCGAAGGCCGCAGTATAGTAATTCGAATGTTGAACCATTGTGCCAGGATCCGTAACGTTAAACACGTAGTCCTCAACTTCACCATCACCAACACCAACATAACCGTCACTCGGAATGTTAGGGCTACTCGCTAAACGGAATCGAGTTTGTACGCTCCCAACGACAGCATCATCACCCACTCGAATTGGGACGACTTGGCTTCCATCTACAACAGAATGATTTTTTAATATCTGCTCGTCATCCTCAAAAGATCCATTCATATCCCAGTCAGCCCAAGCTTGCAGATAACCACTCCCCACAACGTTGACATTAATTAAACTGTCTAAGCCGACTTCAAGATTCGTCAACAGTGCAATTCCGTCATCATCATTTCCGCCAACATCCAAATCATCGCCGTTGGATGATGCACCAGGTTGGCCATCTGTATCGGCATCAACACTAGCACCTAAGTACAGTGTGGAAGATATCGCATGCTCAGCACCGTTACTCGCCTGCAACGTTCCATAACTATCAGGAGCGTCACCAAAATCAGATTCATCTGAACTTTCTATTGGCGTAGTAAATCCAGATAAGTCCCAGTTACCGTCAAATGCCGAGAAAATCGGGTTGGGGAAACTACTGCTACTGCTCGTAACCGTTTCAAATTGTAGAGTTACAATCGAGGTATTCTTGTAGGTGAATTTTACAGCACCGGAAGTGTCGGTTTCCGAATAGTTCGTACCTGGCCCGGTGAATAGAACCGACGTTCCATCGGCACTCTCTTCCGCCGTCAAACTCGCGCTAGCACTACCAAGTTGATAACTGTAGAAACCTTCACTTTTAAACACTCTTACTTGCTCCGACTGCACGGGTTCGCCATCAATGTCATAGCCAATCATGTCAAATTCGGGAAGTGTATAAGGCACTGAGAACGTACCTGAGAGTCCATCCGTACCATCATAAAATTCAAAGGTATAGGTTAGACCTGCAGAGCCCGCAGAGTTAGTTTGATAGAGAAAACCAATATCTCCTGAGGGTTGTGTTGCACCAACTTTGTAGTTAGGAGCATGAAACAAAAATGTCGCATCACCGAACACACTACTAGACACTTTGGCATCTATTGTTTTTCCATCATGTGTACCAACGTTGAGGAAGTGCATCGAAGATCCATCATAGGTTGGCCCAGCCCAGGAACTGCTGCCGTTCGTCGCCTCTACATGATTTGAAAAGTCCAAATCTACCGTCGTTGCATAGACAGGGGCACTGGCAACGGCCGTCATAAGATAAATAACTTGCTTGTATTTCATAGTAAACCTCGACTTCTTCTTCGCATGAGCGATTTCCTTGAAAAGTGTGTGAACTCTGAACGGCAAGTTAAAGAAGCGTCTCAGTTAACTCTGAAACAAACTATTCGCATCTTTGTTTATTATGTTGGTGCCGATAAAGCGAGCTGCTTAATACAAAGAAGCAAAAGAGAAGCCAAGTTTCCGATCGTTTCAAAACCACCGTATAACATTGAAAAATAAGACTTATTTTTCCACATTGAAATTACAGTCAGAATGAAACGGTCTTTTCTTCAAAATAAGAATCAATTTGATGAGAGGTTAGTCAACTTGAAAGTCTGTTAGATAAAGAAACGTTCTATGCTGGTTGGAAACGGATAGGTTGTTTACGGACTGGAGGCGTTTTGCTTAAAACTCAAATTACGATGGGTTAGCTCAACTAAAGGAGGGAGGAATTATTGTTGGTTCATGGTGAACAAAACTGTTTAAAACATTCTACTTTTAAACAGTTTTGATTTATCAAAAGGGTTACAGCATTTCCTTTGCGATTAGATGCAGCAAAAAGGTTTCCCGCTCAATGCTCATGCCCTTTTTAGGGCTCTCGGCCATAGTCTTCTCGTTATGAGCAATTGCGTCATGAATGTTAATCCACACAGGTCTCATCCCATTTTTCACTTCGTAGTCTTCGTAAGCTGTCTCGCCAAGCTCACGATCAATCTTGCATGAGTAGCAGTAAGAAATCATGTGCATTATATCCGCGTCATCTTTATACCAAGGACGAAACTCTTCAAAAATGCCGAACGGTTTAATACTGTGAATGTTCTTCGCACCCGTTTCTTCTTCAAGCTCACGGACCATACCTGCGATCACATCTTCACCGTCATCCAAACCACCACCAGGAATGGTGTAGTCGTGATAACGCTCTGTATAAAGCATCAAAATGTCTTCGCCATCTAACACAATCGCACGTGCAGCATTGCGCTTATATACCGTCTTATTGTCTAGGTGATCGATATCAGGGTGAATAGTGGTTTTTAGGTGTCTCATGATTCTGACTGCTCTACTGAATTTGGCGGCATCATATCATAATCATCAATGGATTCGACGTTCTCCGTCCCCTGAAAGAACACATAACCTCTGCTTTTGATCGCTGTTCCCCCACTGCTATCTAGTAGAAATAACCATCAAGTAGCACCTTATTGACGGAGGCCGTTCCTGTTAGAGCACCAGCTATGCCAGCATGATCAAACACTCAAAAATCCGTTAAAAATAGCGAAATATCAACCTATTTCAATATCTTGACCAAATTAGAACAACCTTTTCTGAAATCTAAAATATACTAGTTTCATAGAGCGTCTAATCTGGTTCTGTAGAACTTAACGCATTCGATTATAGAGTTATCACGTAGGAGATAAACATGAAGAAAATTGGTTTGATGGCTGTATTTGCCGTTGTGTTGGGCGGTTGTGCAAACGACTATGCAGAATATAGCGAAGGCCAACGTGTTTCAGTGGCTAACCCAGCTGCGGTTTATTGTGTTCAACAAGATGGTGAATTAGACACCGTAACTGAAAACAATCAACGCACTACTTATTGTGTATTTGATGACGGTGAACGTATCGAACAGTGGGAATACTACCGCAACAACCATGAGCAAAAAGAAGAAAGCTAAGCTGCGACATCGTGAGCTGTTGACGTCACACCTATACACGACGTTACCCCTTCACGAATGCCACCTAATCAAATCACATGACATTAGGTAAACTGTTCGCTATCGAGCGGTCGGTTTACCTTACTATACACATCAACTTTAGATACACATCAACTTTGTACACACATCACCTTTGGGCTACCTACCTGTATTACTAATATTGGTGTTTTCGCTATCTCCACCAGCGATATGTGTGATCTGATTCTGGATCTAAATAACGATTCAATAAAGTCAGGTTAGTATCGAGCAATGCTAGGTACTCCCGAACTTTTTCTATGTCGATTCCGACTGGGGTATTTTGGATGCAGGTCTCCAACACTGGAAGCAAGCTTTCTACGATATCAAAATGAGATGAACGCCCGACTAACTCCTTTGCCGCTAACAAGGCTTCCAAAGACAACCTTTCTGGCTCTCGTCTTACTGAATCCAAATCCCTCTTAAATGCACCCACAGAGACACCTTCAAGATAGACTCGGTAGGTCGTCAGAGCATCCATTAACAGAAACAATTGCCCTTGCTCTGTTTGATGAGGGTATGGCACTGCGACATGAGCCTCTCGCTGAGGATCTATTTGTAGTTCCACTCCAAGTGCAGAGCACTTCTCGACCAAAACCTTAAGCAAACCTTGCTCGTCCATCAGCGATTGAATCTCGAAGATACGTTGTAAGTGGTAGTCATTAGAAACGAACGTCACCGTCACACTCTGCCCGCGTGTAAACAGCCCACTTTCAATCATCTCTGAGGCCAAGTTTTGAATGTTCTCAACCGTATTTGTCGAATGCTGCTCAAGTAAAACCGCCCCTATGGGAAACGGATACTCACGTTGATTTTCAAGCTTTCGAAAATACTCGTGCATCACATCGGCTTCAGAAACGGTTTGGCCTTGTGTCACCCCACCACAGAACGCCACAGCCGTTTGCTGGTTCGACTCTTCAGCCAAAGGCCCCGACAGATACTCAACTAAAGCATCAACTCGACTGATTCCTTCATTAGTCAATTTATTCTCATTAAGTCGCTTACCTAGCACAATAAGGAGGTGAATAATGCTCATTTTATGTTCAAGTCTCGTTTTAGTGATTAGATGGAGTGAATTATGTATACAATACTTATTAACAAAAGTATTTTGAAATTCTTACATGTTGCTCTCAATAATGCTCACTATTGATAGCAACATCTCGGGTCATACAAGAATAGACGTGTCGCTTTAAAGCAAACATAGCACGCTCTTGTATTTCATCGCTCTATGCTTGTTAACACGAGTTTCAATAAAAGAGACCTTTAAAGCAAAGAGCCAGCTCAATCGAATAACTGTTTCAGCCAAAGAACTGCTTCACCCAAAGAACAGGTTCACTCAAAGAAGTGGAACTAACGAAATACAAATTTTACACAGAGTTCGTTCATCGAACCGTCTTCACAGGAAGTTACTATGCTGTCTATTTTTGATATCTACAAAATTGGGGTTGGACCGTCCAGCTCCCACACAAATGGACCAATGATCGCTGGGTTTAACTTTACCCAAAAAATTGATGCTCAGCTTACACAAGTAGAGCGTATTCAAATCGACTTATACGGCTCGTTATCATTAACGGGTATTGGTCACCATACAGACAGAGCAACCTTATTAGGTTTACTCGGCAACCGCCCCGACACCATTAAAATTACCAGTGCTAACAAAGCAATGCGTAAAGCAATTGAAGATAAGTCTCTACTGGTTAGCGGTAACCATGAAATTCACTTCGACGTAGAAAGCGACTTGCTGTTCCATAAAACCAACCTTCCGCTGCATGAAAATGGCATGACCATCTCTGCTTTTGACGCAAGCGGTAGTCTTTTAGAGATGGAAACATATTACTCAATTGGTGGTGGCTTTATCGCAACCGCTGATGAGCTACAAAATGGCAAGCAAGAAGCGAAAACGCAAGTTGAGTTCCCTTTTACTTCTGCTGACCAGCTACTTGAATTATCAGAGCAACAAGGACTTAGCCTTGGAGGCTTAATCCTGCGTAATGAAGTGTCTTTCCAAGGTATGGATGCGATTGACCAGAAAGCCGACCAAATCTGGAAGGTGATGTCTCTGTGCATGCAGCGAGGCTTCGACACCGAAGGCATCCTTGATGGCGGTCTTGAAGTGACGCGTCGAGCCCCTGCTCTTTTGAAAAAGCTTGAGGCCAATGCTTCGATTGAAAACGATCCAATGGAGATCATGGATTGGATTAACCTATTTGCCTTTGCTGTGAGTGAAGAAAACGCTGCGGGCGGACAAGTCGTAACATCGCCAACTAACGGAGCGGCTGGCGTTATCCCTGCGGTACTAATGTACTACCACCGCTTCATCAAAGAGCTAGACACCAAGCAGTTGAAAGACTTTTTAGCAGTCTCTGGCGCTATTGGCATCTTGTACAAAACCAACGCTTCGATTTCTGGTGCAGAAGTGGGTTGTCAGGGCGAAGTTGGCGTGTCTTCATCAATGGCAGCAGCAGGCTTAACCGCCCTACGCGGTGGTAGCAACGAGCAAATCTGTATTGCAGCTGAAATCGCTATGGAACACTCACTAGGCATGACATGTGATCCGATCGGTGGTCTTGTTCAGGTGCCATGTATCGAGCGCAATGCAATGGGCGCAATGAAAGCCATCAACGCATCACGTATGGCGCTGAAACGCACCAGTAAGTGTCTTATCTCGTTAGACAAGGTTATCGCAACCATGTACCAAACAGGTAAAGACATGAACAAAAAGTACCGTGAAACGTCCTTAGGTGGCTTGGCCGTGATCCACATGGCTCCTCCTTGTGAATAACCGCTAAGAACACGAGTCGAGAAAGCCGCTGTAGAGACGGCATTCTCGTAAACGTCGTTTTCGATACCCAAACATAGCCAGCCACCAAGCTGGCTTTTTTATGGTTCATCGCGGATTAGCGGGAACTTAAAACAAAAACGGTAG
>NZ_JBGONH010000055.1:0-34272 GCF_041439075.1 Vibrio sp. FF145 | reverse complement strand
CTTACTACCGTTTTTGTTTTAAGTTCCCGCTAATCCGCGATGAACCAAAAAAAAGGGTTATAACCCAAATATCTGGTTTAAAAACGTGGAAATCATCACTCGTAAGTACGTGAGTAAAGAACCCGTAACCTATGTCGCCAACATCAATCGTTACTTCGTCATTTACAAACAATTGCAAGCAATCAATGCCATCCGAGAGGACGGTACAGCGAGATTACTGAACACTAACGATTAACTTCGCCCTTAACATCAGAGCTTGAGGAACAAAGGTGTTAGATAAGGTTAAAAACATAAAAGCCGCATAAGAAAACTTATGCGGCTTTTGTTTATCTAATTCTGAAGAAGCTTACGCAGAGAGCTACATCATGATACCTATATCACAAAACACTATTGAGTAAATTTCAATCAAGCACTTTCTATAGGCTGTAGTCCGCCCCTAAAAACTGGTTTAATTTTTAGCGAAGCCTTGCCTCCAACTTATCGTTTTTCATAGGGATAACAAGTATTTTTCGACAAAAAGATATCAAGACTTGCGTGAGATCACATTTGATTTTAATGCTTATCCCACCCAACCAAAACAAGATCTAAATCACATTCTTTATTCCTAAAAGTCGTAATCTGAAGTTAACCCATGAGGGATACAACAGAGGAAAACTTCTATGAAAATGAACATCACTGGTAAAAATATCGACATTACCTCTGCAATCCGTGATCACATAGAAAGCAAATTTAAGAAGCTGGATAAATGGCAAGTAGACATCATTGGCTGCCAAGCGAGCTTTAGCGAAGAACCAAATAAAAAGAAAAAATTTGAAGCCGTTCTAACGGTACCAAAAGGCCAACTTGTTGCTTCATCAATTCATGACGACCTCTACGTAGCTATTAACGAAGTAGAACAAAAACTAGAGCGTCAACTCAACAAGCTGCGCCATAAACCAGAAGCGCGCCGCGCTGAAAAGCCTGAAATCGAAGAGCTAGAAGCTGAAGTAGAATAAGGAAATATGACAGATTAAAAAATAGCGCCTCAGGGCGCTATTTTTTTGCTTGACGCTCGTAGCTCGCTTGCTTATTGTGTTTAAACATTCATAAAACAATCACTTTTTATGCACTCTCACTCTTTGTTTATTTTTGACTTCTTTTTTCTTCCGTAAATCGGAGGCTAAGTCGTTTTAGAAAAACAAGTCAAAAACGAACAAGAAGCCTCCCACACTAGGGGGGCTTTTTTATAAGGACACATTTATGACTGACCGAACAATTTCACTAGATGATATCCGCCTTCGTCTCAATGATTTAGACGACGAACTCCTAAAATTACTTTCAGAGCGTCGTAAGCTGAGTATCGAAGTCGCTAAAAGCAAGGTAGAAACGTCAAAACCCGTTCGTGATGCAGTACGAGAGCAACAACTACTAGTCAAATTGATCAACAACGGTAAAGATAAATACGAGCTTGATGCGCAGTACATTACTAAGTTGTTTCATACCATCATTGAAGATTCGGTTCTGCTGCAACAGTCATACCTGCAAAACCTTGCGAATCCACAAAGCCGTAAACCACTAGCTCGCGTTGCATTCTTAGGTTCTAAGGGATCGTATTCTCACCTTGCGAGCCGTGAATACTTCAGCCGCAAGAATATGGAATTGATTGAGCTGAACTGTAATCACTTCAAAGAAGTCGCATCGACTGTAGAATCGGGCCATGCCGACTACGGTGTACTGCCGATTGAAAATACCAGTTCAGGGTCAATTAACGAAGTCTACGATCTACTACAACACACAACGCTTTACATCGTTGGTGAACTTTCTCAACCGATTGAACACTGCTTGGTCGCGAAAAATGATATTCGTTTAGAAGACATTAAAACGCTCTATTCGCATCCACAACCTCATCAACAATGCAGTGAGTTTTTAAGCCGCCTTAAAGATGTCAGCCTTGAATCTTGTGCAAGCACAGCTGACGCTATGAAAAAGGTGAAAGATCTAGGCGGTGATGATGTGGCAGCGATTGGTAATGCATCGAGCGGCAAGCTTTATGGACTTCAACCAATCCAAGGCAACATTGCAAATCAAACTGAGAACCACACTCGTTTCATCGTGGTCGCTCGTAAGCCTGTTGAAGTATCGACTCAGATCCCAGCGAAGACGACACTCATCATGTCGACTTCTCAAGAAGCCGGTTCTTTGGTTGAAACACTGCTGATTCTGCAACGCTTAGGTATTAACATGACCAAGCTGGAATCTCGTCCTATCATGGGTAACCCTTGGGAAGAGATGTTCTATGTGGATTTAGAAGCACACTTAGATTCAGATAATATGCAGCAAGCGATAACGGAACTAACAGCCATAACTCGTCACCTAAAAGTGTTAGGTTGTTACCCAAGTGAGAACATTAAGGCTACTCAGGTTAAGTTGTCTTAACTTTTTATTATCTGTTCCCCCATTTTAACTGCTATAAGCTTTTCACTAATACAAGCATTTGGCCTACTGCAGGCCAAATGCTAAAAGAAAGTAACTAATGGAATAAAACTCGAACTAAGGAATACGCAAAGTCTGTATACTTAAAAATGAATTGGTTGTGTTACTGATTCTCACTCCTATCCACTTCAATCACCCCCACCGTACTTACTTAAGCACTCATTACTGATAATTTAATCAGTAAATACAAAAACTTAAAACCCAAACAAAACTCTTCAAACACAATATAATCGATGGCAAGAACTCTCGAAATAACATAAACTTGCGCGCTAAAATTTATAAACCATGTTGTGAATAACCATGAAGCTAAGTACTAAAATATTACTTGTGATTGCCCCCGTAATACTGATCAGTACAGCGGCTTCTAGCTATATCATCTATTCCACGCAAAAAAACAGCTTTATCAAACGTGAAGACAATGCACTGCAATTAAGCATGGAAAAATTAGCAGGCTATTTTCAACAGTCTCGTTCTTTCCTCAACAATTACTCCTACACCCTCACCAATAGTGACCTGGTTAAGCGTTATTTTATGGTTGATGAAAATGTCGACCACCAACGTGAACTGACTGATAACCTAAACGAAACGATTAAGTTACTGCAAGATGGTAACGACAGTTTTACAAGGGTCGCGTTGCTTGATAGCGATCGAGATCTTAAATATTACGCTGACAATACCAATGATCCTTTCGCAAAAATGGATCCCAAGATATTAGAGTTCATTGAGCATCAATATCAAAAAACGTTAGCAACTTCGAGTACGGACTACATACAGAATTCCCAAGGTGAAGGGGTATTAGTTCATTATGATGTTATTGATAAAAAACAGTTTCGACACCAATAAACGATCCACCCAACAATGTGTTTTTTGTGGTTGTATCTGTCTCTCTTGATAAGTTTAATTCACTACGAAAACAGATAGAGTTCGACTATCAAACTAGTTTGTTTTTTACCCCTACGTTAGTGACACAGGGGCGTGAGTTAACACAATCTATAAAGCTAGCACCTGGCCTCTACGCCACGCTCGATCCTGCACCATTCTTATTAGACAACAAACTCAAATCTATCTGGAATGAACTGAGCCTATCCTTTGCCCTATCTGCATTTGTCAGTGTTACCTTACTGCTGATCCTGCTATCTCGCTGGGTGATAAACCCGATCACCCGTTTAGATAGGCAGCTTCAAGAGGTTGAGAAAAAACAGAGAAAAAACATTGAGCGCCTAGGAACAAATGATGAGTTGGGGCGCTTATCCCAACGCTTTTATGATATGTACCAAGAGTTGGATGACACGTACCAACAGACTAAGTTGTTGGCAGAAAATGATCAGTTGACCCAAATAGCCAATAGGCACCAGTTTCAAACCTTCGTGCAGCAGTCGTTGTCAAAACCTAGTTCGAACACCGAAACCTGGGTTCTCTACTTTGATTTAGATAACTTCAAATTTGTGAACGACAAATACGGGCATCAGATCGGCGACTCGATTCTCGTCAGTTTTGCTCAGCGTATCTCCAATATTTGTAACCACTACAAAACAGAATTAAATGCCCACTGTCTGCCAGCCCGACTTTCTGGGGACGAGTTCGTTGTATACATTAATGCTCCAAATCACCAAGAAAATATCGCACATCGATTTTCGAATGATTTACTCACCCCACTACAAAAGGGGTTTGTCACCGAGTCAGGTAATTTCCCGATTACGGTCAGTATTGGTATTGCGACCCACCCTAATGATGGCGATACAATCGAGAAGCTTCTTTCGAATGCTGATACCGCGATGTATCAAGCCAAACGTGCAGGTAAAAACCAGTTTGCAGATTACTCGTTAGACTTAGATAAAACCATTCAGCGTCAAGCCAGTATTGAGAGCGCCCTCAGAGAAAATAATTTTGATGAAGAGTTTAAGCTCGTTTACATGCCTTATATGGACTCAACAGGAAGTTATATTATTGGTGTAGAAGTGCTATTACGTTGGCACTCGAAACACCTTGGTTTAGTGCCACCCGATGAATTCATTCCTATCGCCGAACAAACCGGATTATTTGAAATAATTGATCGCTGGGTTATCCAGAATGCATTTGCTTCATTCCATCAACTTCAAGCTCAATTCGATCACTCTATTCAGCTATCGATTAACTTATCTTCAGCCGGGATTAAAACCACTCACCTTGCTGATTTCATCAAAGAGCATGCGAAAATCAATCAGATTCCGCCCAATTTGATCGATTTTGAAATCACAGAAACCTTTTACTCAAACTCTCAGGGGTTCCCATTACTTAACCAGTTATCATACATGGGCTATAGATTAGCAATCGACGACTTTGGTTCTGGTTACACCTCGATCACTCAACTGGTTCAGTATCCAACTCAGAAGATTAAATTGGATAAAACCTTTTTGGACACCTTGATTGAGACAGATAACCAGAACATAGTGAAACCGATTATCGGGCTATGCCATGCTCAAGGGAAAAAGGTCACAGCCGAAGGAATTGAAACTCAATGCATGCATCAGTGGTTACAAGATGCGCAGTGCGATATGCTGCAAGGCTATTATTTTGGTAAGCCTATGCCATTAGAAGAGCTGACGGAATGGTACCGACAGCATCAACTCAATTTTATCGATAATAAAAAGAATCAACCACATGAAATCTGTAATCATCGCATCGCTGAATCCAGCTAAAATTAGCGCCGTTAAAAGTGCATTCTTATCTGCTTTTCCTGATACTGAATTTGACTTCAAAGGCATCAGCGTCCCTAGTGGCGTTGCCGATCAACCCATGAGTAATGAAGAAACCTATCAAGGAGCAGTAAACCGCGTGCACAACGCAACTCAAGCTCAACCTGATTCGGATTTTCATGTTGGATTAGAGTCTGGAATCGAAGGAAAGGTTACATTTGCTTGGATGGTCGTTGAAGCAAACGGTCAGCGCGGAGAATCTCGATCTGCAAGCTTGATGCTGCCACCTGTTGTGCTTGATAAGCTCCAGCATGCGAATGAGCTAGGGGATGTTATGGATGATGTGTTTGGCACAGATAATATCAAACAAAAAGGCGGGGCGATTGGCCTACTAACACATAACCAACTAACACGCAGCTCTGTCTATCATCAGGCTTTAATTTTAGCGCTGATCCCATTTGTGAATCCAGAGCACTTTCCTATCTAGATCTTCGCTAAACTTCGAAAGTCTCAGAGAACAATCACCAGAAATAAAAAACGCTAACATTCAGTTAGCGTTTTTATCGAATTCATAGCCACACTACTCAGTGGTTGCTTAACTCTGTTATTGTTTGAGCAAAAGGTCGGCGATCACGGCTTTCTCTTGTTCAGATTTGGCCTTTAGCTCATTCGAGCCTCTGGTTATCGTCGCGACACCTACTCCCAGCATTTGGCTAACCTGTCGTTGCGACATCTCACCTTTCATCAGCTCACAAAAGATATTAATTCGAGCAACCAAAGCATCTCGCTCGTCTGGTGTCATCATCATGGTCAACAATAGTTCATGTTGATCTTTTTCGACAGCCGTCTTTATCAAGTCCATCAGTTGTTGCCAATTCTCATATTCAGGTTGTGATGCCATATCTCTACACTTACTTTTAAATTCTGACTTTAAAGAGTCGCTTAACGATTGAAAGCGTCGAACACTTTATACCGAAACACTTGATGTGATCCAATGTAAAAAGGCAGTAAGTGGAAATGGTTCGCACTCACTGCCTTTAATATTACTCAGCTTGGAGAAAAATGCAGAAAGCTTAGTATTTTGTTTTTGCCTCGTGAGGTGCTAAAAACGCCCCTTTCTCACCCAGGATATCTCGATAGTAAGTCTCAAACATCAAGATATTCTGAACGTAACCACGAGTCTCTTTAAATGGGATCATCTCGATAAAAGCAAATGCATCGAGCTTTTCATCGCTGCGTGATCGCCACTGTTTCACACGACTAGGGCCAGCATTATACGCGGCAAATGCGAAGATGCGGTTATCATCATATTGAGCGAGTAGGCCATCTAAATAATGACTGCCTATCTCAATATTCTTACCTACATCATAAAGATCATCGCTGCCCTGGTACTTAATCTTATGTTTGTTAGCCGTGTATTGCGCCGTCTTTGGCATAATTTGCATGATGCCACGCGCGCCAACTGGAGAGCGAGCCTCTGAATCCATCGCACTCTCTTGTCTTGCTAAAGACATCAAAGTAATTGGATCGAGATCGTGCTTCTCGGCATAGAAATTAAACCACCACTTATGAGCGACAGGGAAACGTAACGCAATGTTATCCCACATCTTCGCAGAAATACTCGCCGTTACCGTAAAGTGATTCCATCGCTGTGTCGCAGCATGAGCAGCAAGCATCGCTTTTTGCTCTTTATCTGCATGACTTAATAACCAGCGCCACTCACTCTTTGCAGCCGCTATTTTATCTCGCTCAATCAGCTCACCTATGCGAACCAAAGAAGTGTCGAATGGTTTCACCATTTCTGCACTGTATTTAAGGGTCGACGTTGGATAGCTAACAAGCTTATTTAATTGCTTAGCGGCAGCCACACTATAGAAATTACGCTGACCCAAAATGTCTGACAATCGCTTATTACCTTCAGCAGTATCGCCTAGCGCAATCTCAGCTCTACCCTGCCAATACTGCCAGCGAAGCGAAGCTTGATGTTTACCATCTAAGCGCGCAATCCACTCTTTCAAACCCGTCCAATCGGCATGTTGAATAGCTAAGCGAGCACGTCTTTCCAGCAAAACTTGCTTTGATGAACTCGCGAGCATTTTGTCTCGCCACGCCATCAACTCTTCAGAGTCGGTATTGATCAAGCGGAACGCTAGGTAATCCGCGAGCTCTTGGGATTTTTCTTTCGAAAATTTTTGAGCTTTCACAACATCATCAAAAACCTCTTGAGCGCTGCTTGCGGATTTCCTTACTAGCTTCTCGAAACCAAATTCGGTTTGTGCTTGGTAGAATTCATTCGCTGGGTGCTTCTTAGCAAACGCGAGTACATCTTCAGGCTTGTTGTACAACGCCTTCATCTGCTTCGCTTGAGTAATTGACTCATCATGATCTAATTGCTTAACCAAGTAGCTCATTAACTTACCGTTTCGACTCTCGAACGCTAAAAGCATTCTGTCCAGAATCAGCTGATCCGTTCTTAAGCCCGCTTCATCCCAGCTTTCGAAAAGTGAATCACAGTTATCATCAACACCACTGCCACTTAACCAAAGTTGTTTCGCACCTTTAAAGGCGAGATCTTGATTACCTTGTTCATAATTAGCGCGGTAATAGATACATTGATATTTTTCACCAACAGGCTCTTGGGTTTGAAACTCAAGGATCGTCTTCCACTGTTTTTGAGCCGCCAATAAATCTAAATAAGGCGCTCGTATACGATTGGAAAACGGCAGTGCTTTGTTCTCTTCAATAAAAGCATCCACCTCGCTTGGCGTTCGATCACCTAAGCCCAGTAAAAAGGCGCGATAGTCAGTGTAAGGTGTTAACGGGTATGTTTGAATTTTGTTACGAAGTGCTGAATAAGCTTTTAGATCACGGTTGTCTAAAACCTCTTGCGCTCTGTCATAAACATCACGCTGCATTTCAAGCTCGGAAGCATTGCTGGCCATAGCCATTGGAGCCTGTGAAAATGAAAACAAAATTGCCGATGCAGCGACAGCAATTTTCGTATTACCAATGCGGAAAAACATTCGCTCTTTCCTTAGTGCGTGTATGAATACGTGAAGTCTATTTACGCCCGACATCACATCAAATGTAAAGAGTTTGAGTGTAAATATTGTTAATATTTAACACATCGCCTCGAAAGCTTATTAAATATAGTTTTAATGACCAATGTGACAATAATAGGTGAGGATTAGTTCAAGAATGGCTTTTCTGTCCTAGGAGTAACATCTTTGAGAATATTGGTATAAAATAGCAAACAATTTTGAACAATAATTAGGATCGATCGGCAATGGCTGAATACGTATATACCATGTCTCGGGTGAGCAAAACTGTTCCACCTAAGCGTCAAATTCTTAAAGACATTTCTCTTAGCTTTTTTCCTGGCGCTAAAATCGGTGTTTTGGGTCTAAATGGTTCAGGTAAATCTACCCTACTACGTATCATGGCTGGTATTGATACTGATATTGATGGTGAAGCACGTGCACAACAAGGTCTAAAAGTAGGTTACCTACCTCAAGAACCTGTACTAGACGAATCAAAAACCGTTCGTGAAATCGTAGAAGAAGCGGTTTCAGATGTTGCTGACGCACTTAAGCGCATCGACGCAGTATATGCCGCTTACGCAGAACCTGATGCAGATTTCGATGCATTAGCGAAAGAGCAAGGTGAGCTTGAAGCACTGATCCAAGCAAAAGATGGTCATAACCTAGAGACAGCTCTAGAGCGAGCTGCAGATGCACTTCGTCTTCCTGAGTGGGATGCGAAAATCGAATTCCTATCAGGTGGTGAACGTCGTCGTGTTGCTATCTGTCGTCTACTTCTTGAGAAGCCAGACATGCTGCTTCTTGATGAACCAACCAACCACTTGGATGCAGAATCAGTTGCTTGGCTTGAGCATTTCCTTGTTGATTACAGCGGTACTGTTGTGGCGATTACCCACGACCGTTACTTCCTAGACAACGCTGCAGGTTGGATTCTAGAACTTGACCGTGGTGAAGGTATCCCATGGGAAGGTAACTACACATCTTGGCTAGAACAGAAAGATGAGCGTTTGAAGCAAGAAAAAGCAGGCGAAAGCGCACGTCAAAAAACGATTGAGAAAGAACTTGAATGGGTTCGTCAAAACCCTAAAGGTCGTCAAGCTAAGTCTAAAGCTCGTATGGCTCGTTTTGAAGAAATGACGACTGGCCAATACCAGAAGCGTAACGAAACCAACGAATTGTTCATCCCACCAGGTGAGCGTTTAGGTGACAAGGTACTTGAAGTTAAGAACCTAACGAAGTCATTTGGTGATCGCGTTCTTATCGATGACCTATCATTCAGCATGCCTAAAGGCGCTATCGTTGGTATCGTTGGTGCCAATGGTGCGGGTAAATCAACACTATTCAAGATGCTAAGTGGCGCAGAACAGCCAGATTCAGGCACAGTTGAACTTGGCGAAACGGTTAAGCTTGCTTCTGTTGATCAGTTCCGTGACAGCATGGACGACACCAAAACAGTATTCCAAGAGATCTCTGAAGGCGCTGATATCATTAAGATCAACAACTTCGAAATCCCTGCACGTGCTTACTGTTCTCGTTTCAACTTCAAAGGCAACGACCAACAGAAAATCATCGGTCAGCTTTCTGGTGGTGAACGTAACCGTGTTCACCTTGCGAAACTGCTGAAAGCAGGCGGCAACGTACTGCTACTCGATGAACCAACCAATGACCTTGATGTCGAAACTCTACGTGCACTTGAAGAAGCGCTGCTTGAGTTCCCTGGCTGTGCAATGGTTATCTCGCATGACCGTTGGTTCCTTGACCGTATTGCGACCCATATCTTAGACTACCGTGATGAAGGTCAAGTTAACTTCTACGAAGGTAACTATACTGAATACACAGAGTGGCTGAAAAAGACTCTGGGCGCACAAGCGGCTGAACCGCACCGTATCAAGTACAAGCGTATTGCTAAGTAAATTAGTTGTATTTTGAACAAAGGCCGCGATAATAGCGGCCTTTGATATATCTGGCTTACTATTTACCTATTGATATAGAGAAATTACCTATGCTTGAAAGACGTCAATTTTCACGAGTTATTTATCAAGTCCCGACTGAGATCTCACAAGGACAAGTAAAAGTATCAGGCTCGGTGCAAGACTTATCTCTTCATGGTTTACTCATTCAGTGTGATAAATGGCAGCAACTCAGCCACGATGCTCCTGTTCAAGTCAGCTTTAAGCTCACCAACAGTGATATCAATATTCAGTTAGAAGCAACGATAGTCTCTACCATCAATACCTCAATGCGTTTACGCATAGAGCATTTAGATATTGATAGTATTAGCCACCTTAAGCGCCTTGTTGAGCTTAATGTCGGCGACGATGAACTGCTTTATAGAGAGATTGAACACCTTACCGATTTGGGTAAGGAATAATATCTCCATTACCCTTTTTTCTATTAGAAGCATTTAGTTAATACAGAACCATGTCTAAAAAAATTTCCATTACTATTCCCTCTAACCAAGGGGAACAGACGTTTTACTTCGGCCGAAAAGCCGTGCTCATGTGCACCACTGCCATTTTTTCAGTGCCACTGTTAATTGGCGGAGCTGCATACATGCACTTCGAAGGTAAACAAGAGCTCGCGATGCAAGCAGGCGATGCACAACAGTTGATTGAAACGCTGATTGTTGAAAAAGAGCAAACCGAGTTTCTTTACGCTGAGCAGGTAGAAACCAATCACTCGTTATCGCAAACACTGACAGAAAAAGAAGGCACCATTCAACTGCTTGGTAAGCGTGTATTTGATGTGGAATCCGTGCTGGGTCTTGCTGATGAAGAACTGCTTACAGATGATATTTCTTTAGAAGATCGCATTGATGCGGCTGCAGTCGATTCAGCAGTAAGAGCCACGATGTTCCGTTTGATTCCAAACGACAGTCCGATGGCTTATCAACGTATCTCTTCTTCTTATGGTAGCCGCACTAACCCTATTTCAGGTAAACGCCATGTACATACTGGTATCGATCTAACGTGTAAGCGTGGTGAAGATATTGTAGCGCCCGCAGATGGAGTCATTGAAACGGTACGCCCAAGTAAAAAAGGCTTCGGTAACTTTATTACTATGCGTCACTCGTTCGGCTTCATGAGTTCTTACGCGCACCTACAAAAATTCAAAGTTCGCAGCGGTCAGTTTGTGAGTAAAGGTGATGTGATCGCAAGCTGTGGTAACTCAGGTAACTCAACCGGGCCACACTTGCATTATGAAGTACGCTTCCTTGGTCGTTCACTGAACCCTCAATACTTGATGGATTGGACACCGGAGAACTTCAACTACGTGTTCGAGAAAGAGAAAAAGGTTAAGTGGGGTCCACTGGTTCAACTGATTGATAATGTGGTTCGCTTGCAAATCAACCTGACGAATGTGCCTTACATTAGCTCGACCATCGACACGGTATCGAGCGAAGATAGCAAAAAACCTATCACGACTAACTAGTTGTTAATAGATAAGACCTGTTGGTTTGGCCTATGATGATCTCATTGCTTTTAGCCTACTGTAGGCCAAATGCTTTCATAGCGTTCAGTACAAACAAAAAGAGCGACCAGATGGTCGCTCTTTTTTATGATTTCAAATCAGTATTAGCCACGATGAATCGAGTCATGTGCTTGTTTTAAAAGGTTTTGGCTCTCTTGCAAGAACTGCTGCGAGTAGTCGCCAAACCAATCACTGACTTGATTAAAGCTATCAACGAATTTGGCTTTATCTTTCCCATCCAAGATTTCTAATGCTTCACCGAAACGACTATGGAAACGTCGAATCATCTCAATGTTCTCATCAGAAGAAAGAATGATATCACCGTACAAGTTCGGGTCTTGAGCAAACAGACGACCAACCATCGCAATCTCAAGCCGGTAGATTGGAGAGCTTAGCTTCAGAAGCTGATCAATATTCGGGTTCTCTTTACTTAGGTGCAAGCCGTAAGCAAAAGAGGTGAAGTGGCGTAGTGCTTGAATCAGAGTCATACCGTGATCGTGTTCAGCAGCATCCATCTGGCAAAGGCTCGCGCCCCAAATACCAAATTGATTCAGTAACCATTGGTAGCTTTCAGAGCCACGCCCATCGCTGTAAACAATCACTTGTTTCGCAAGGCTTGGAACATCAGGACCAAACATTGGGTGTAACCCAACCACTGGGCCTTGGTGCATGTTCATCATTGCTTGTAGAGGCTTTGATTTTATCGACGTCAAATCACAAAGAATACAATCGCTTGGTAGGTTACCCAACTTCGCAATCACACCTTCTGTCAGGTGAATTGGAACCGTTACAACCACAAGGCCAGCATTATCTAAGATCTCATCGGCTTTGTCCCAATCTTGGCTGCCAAGGATTTTCACTTCGTAACCAGAAAGCTTGAACATACGTCCAAACAGACCACCAAGCTGACCATTACCACCAACGATAACCACTGAACGTAACTCTGGGTTAAGGCACTTAAAACCAGAATCTTTTTCACTGGCATAAGACTCACGCATCGTACGACGTAAAATATCTTCGATTAACTGCGGTGGTACTCCTATTTTCTCGGCTTCTTGACGACGAGATGCCAACATCGCGGCTTCACGTTCCGGTACATAAATAGGTAAACCATGTTCACTTTTTACTTCACCGACTTTCTCCACTAGAGCCAGTCGTTGAGCCAGTAAATCCAACATTTGTTTATCGACAGCATCGATTTGGTCGCGTAATTCGTTCAGTTCAACGGCCATTTTATTCCTTACTCATCTATAAGCCCGTGCCAATCTAAAAGCCCGCACTGATGCAGGTTCGTTAGCAACAGATCTTAAAATGCCCCATTAGATGAGGCACTTAAATTTAAACTCTGACTAACCTTTCAAGCGGTTCTCTAAGAACGGGACTAATTCCGTATGTGCATGTTTCAATAGTGCCTCAGTTGAATCCCAATTGATACACGCGTCGGTAATAGATACACCGTATTTCATCTCATTGAGAGGTATATCTGAAGATTGGTTTCCTTCGTTAATATGGCTCTCAATCATCAGGCCGATAATCGACTTATTACCTTCACGAATCTGATGGATGACATCTTCAGCCACCAGCGGTTGACGACGGAAATCTTTACGAGAGTTCGCATGACTACAGTCGACCATTAGTGCCGCCTCTAAGCCAGACTTGCCCAGCTCTTGCTCACATTCGTGTACCGATACTGAATCGTAGTTCGTCTGCTTACCGCCACGTAAAATTACGTGACCATTTGGGTTACCTTGCGTCGTGAGTAGTGCGACTTGACCTTCACGACTGATACCCATGAAACGGTGGCTAGAAGAAGCCGCCTGCATTGCATTGATTGCAGTACCTAGATTGCCATCCGTACCATTTTTAAAGCCGATTGGCATTGAAAGACCACTCGCCATTTCACGGTGAGTTTGTGATTCAGTCGTACGAGCGCCGATTGCTGCCCAGCTGAATGTATCTGCTAGGTATTGCGGACTGATTGGATCTAGCGCTTCCGTCGCTAGTGGGATTTCCATCTCAGCAAGTTCAACAAGTAACTCACGACCAACATGCAGACCATGCTCAATATCGAAAGTGCCATCTAGGTGCGGGTCATTGATCAAGCCTTTCCAACCAACAGTGGTACGAGGCTTCTCAAAGTAAACACGCATTACAATATACAGTTGATCGCTAAGCTGCTCAGATAAAGCTTTTAAGCGTTTCGCGTACTCTTTCGCCGCTTCAATATCATGGATAGAACATGGGCCACATACTACAAGCATGCGATGATCTTTCTTATGAATAATGTCTGCAATAGTTTGACGAGACTCTTGAATGAAACGACGAGCATTATCACTCAAAGGCAGTTTTGCTTTTAACTCCTCTGGAGTAATCAGTACTTGTTCGTCGATGATATTGACATTGCTTAATTCACTTTTCTGCATAACTCAACCTGTATATTTATTTTTACACCCAATATTTCCATTTGGGCTGACAATCTTTAAAAACACAATAACAGCTACAAAAACGATTGCAAGTGTAAACAATAAAAAACATTCAGTGTAAATTTAAATTTACATGCTCACTTTAATTAACTCTAATACACAAACCAGCTTAAACTGCACCTCACACATACAAAAAAGGCGATATTTCTCATATCGCCTTCTTCAAACTTATAGAGTGTTTATTTATCACCCAGCATTTAACATTCGCTTAATTTGCTCTGAGGCCTCTTTCCATCGACTATCCGAGTGAAGCGTCGATAAATCAAAGCTGTGCTTTTTAAGCAATGAGTTGGCTAAAGGCACCTCTTGAATTGCTAAATGATCAAGAGCCTCAATTTGTGCATCTCGCTTATTACACATCAGCACCATGTCACAGCCAGCATTCAAGGCTGCTTTCGCTCTGTCTGCTGGCCCGCCCATAATGGCAGCGCCTTCCATCGTTAAGTCATCAGAGAACACTAAGCCTTTGAATCCAAGCTGCTGCTTCAATACTTTCTGCAACCAATACTGTGAGCCACTCGCTGGCTGATCATCATAGTGAGAGAAAACCACGTGTGCTGGCATCATGGCATCCAATATTCCGGCTTCAATTTGCGCCTTGAAGATCGCCATGTCAGTTTCAAATATATCGTCTCTAGGATCGTAAGGCGTTTCAAGGTGCGAATCAGCAATCACGCCACCGTGTCCTGGGAAGTGCTTCCCTGTTGTCGCCATTCCAACCGATTTCATGCCTTTAATAAAAGCACTGCTGTGGCGAACGATGGTATCAATATCTTCACCAAACGCTCGGCTACCAATCGCTTTACAGTCGTGACCTTTATCTAATACAGGCGCAAAGCTCAGATCGATATCATGGGCAATCAATTCCGCCGCCATCAACCAACCGGCTTGTTCTGCTAACTGCTCACCATTATTCTTAGTCGCGAATTCTTGAGCGGCAGGGATAATTGAAAAGCCATCGCGAAAGCGCTGAACTCGGCCGCCTTCTTGGTCAACGCCAATCAAAATAGGACGTTTCGCTACCTTACGGATCTCTTTATTTAACGCCGAAAGCTGTTTGCTATCGTGGTAGTTTCGAGCGAATAAGATGAGACCACCAACGGTTGGGTGCTCTAAAATTTCTCTGTCTTCAGCTGTCAGTTCGTAGCCCGCGACATCTACCCACAACGGTCCCATATTTATCCCTTATTAAACCTAATTTCATAAACTTCCCGAGATTATTCTCTTTAAATTTGCTTTACAATGTTTTTAAACCAATCTGTGGAAGACTTTAGGAATGCAGTGCAAGAGCTTAGGAATGGATCGTAAAGAACTGTATATCGGTGTGATGTCGGGAACGAGTATGGACGGTGTTGATACCGCCTTAGTGTCGATTGAAGATTCGCGCATCACATTGCTCGCTCATGATGAGTTCCCAATGCCTGATGATCTCAAAGCGCGTCTGCTTGAAGTTTGTATTGGTCAGAAAACGGATTTGATTGCCATTGGCGAACTAGACCACCAGCTTGGTCATCTATTTGCTGATGCTGTTCTGCAACTTCTCGATAAGTCAGGTACGCCTGCATCTTCTGTGACTGCGATTGGGAACCATGGCCAAACAGTATTCCACCAGCCAACCGGTACTTCGCCATTTACCATGCAGTTGGGTGACGCTAATATCATTGCCGCTAAAACAGATATTCAAACGGTTGCCGACTTCAGACGCAAAGACATGGCGCTTGGCGGACAAGGTGCGCCATTAGTCCCCGCGTTTCACCATACGATTTTTCACCCGCGAGACAGCTCGGTTGTAGTCTTGAATATTGGTGGTATCTCGAATATTTCAGTACTGCGCCCGAATCAGCCTACTCTTGGTTATGATACAGGCCCCGGCAATATGTTGATGGACGCTTGGGTTGATACGCACACGGGTGAGAAGTTTGACCGTGATGCGCAATTCGCACTTAAAGGTCAACTCAGTCAAGCCTTGCTCGAACAGTTATTAAATGAATCTTATCTATCTCAAATGCCGCCGAAAAGCACTGGCAGGGAGCTATTTAATCTACCGTGGTTAGAGCAACAATTAACAGAATTTAAAGACCTTGCAGCAGAAGATGTTCAGCACACACTTTGTGAATACACTGCATTGACGATAGCGAATGAAGTGGAGACTTATCGCTTGGGTAACCAACCTGCGCTCTATGTGTGTGGCGGGGGTACGAGAAATCCACTGTTGATGAAGAGACTGTCTGAACTGCTTCCTGGCTGGGAGGTTGAGTCAACCACCAGTAAAGGCGTTGATGCCGATTATATGGAAGCTATGGCCTTTGCGTGGCTTGCTCAACGTCATGTTCATCAACTGCCAAGCAATTTACCAGAAGTGACTGGCGCGAGCAGAGCGGCCTCTCTAGGCGTTCTCTATCGTGCTGACTAAACAACTTTAGAACCATCATTTTAGAATCACCATTTAAGGATCATTATGAGTAACGACGCTCTCATATCAGCGCTCTCGCACCTCGTTTCGGAGGGGAGAAACCCTGACACTATGGATATTGATCTACTCACCTCTCTCGAAGTGGTTGAAAAGATTAACCAACAAGACAAACAGGTACCACTGGCGATCGAAGCCGAATTACCACTGATCGCGAAAGCGGTTGACAAGATCGCTCACGCCTTTCAAAACGGTGGCCGACTGATCTATATGGGTGCAGGCACCAGTGGTCGATTAGGTGTATTAGATGCCTCAGAGTGCCCTCCGACTTTCGGTGTTTCAGACAAAATGGTTATCGGCTTAATCGCTGGCGGACCAGAAGCGATTTTAAAAGCCAAAGAGGGAGCGGAAGATTCGCTGACTCTCGGTATTGAAGACCTCAAAGCGATTCAGTTTTCAGAAAATGATGTCGTGGTAGGTATTGCAGCAAGCGGTCGTACACCTTACGTGATTGGTGCACTCAATTACGCCAATCAGCTTGGCGCGGTGACGGTTGCGCTGTCTTGTAACCCAGGCTCTCCAATTGCTGAGATTGCTCAAATCGCAATTAGCCCAGTGGTTGGCCCAGAAGCCTTAACGGGATCAACTCGTTTAAAATCAGGGACAGCGCAAAAATTGGTGCTCAACATGCTGACCACAGCCAGCATGATTCGTATCGGTAAGAGCTACCAAAATCTGATGGTCGACGTAAAAGCGACCAATGAAAAGTTAGTTGCCCGCGCTGCTCGTATCGTTATCCAAGCAACAGAGTGTGATAAGGCACTGGCAGTCTCGACACTTAAAACGACTGATTACGATGTGAAGTTATCGATTTTGATGATTCTAACAGGGCTAGATTTAGAATTGGCCAAGGCTCAGCTTGATAAGCAAAATGGCTTCTTGAGAAAAGCAGTCGAGAATAATCAGTAATCTCAATTCTGTTTGTAGCTTCTCATTTAGAGAGTAACTTTAACTACATACAAAAAGACCAGTACACATGCAGTACTGGTCTTTTTTAGTTTTCATTTGTTATCGCTAGCTTGGGCTTAATAGTCGTTCGAGAACTCATCCCAGCCACGTTGCCATTCCATACGGAAACGTTGAGCGTCTTCCGTACCAGAACACACGCCTTCATACACTTGACCAGATAAACCAATCTGATAAGCATGGTTCGGATTACAATATTCAGTCACACCTAGGTGATAACCTTCTGTATAGCTAGCTTGATCGACTCCGCCAAGCTCGGCCATATCTGAATAAGAACGCTGAGTGTGGCCTTTGATACCATCACGATAGCCAATCTCTTGCCAATTGCCTTCGGCGGCTAAATCTTGAACATTGGCGCTGCATCCTGCAAGGCTAAATGCCACGGCGAATAATGCGATTATTTTTTTCATTTCAATCCTTTATATTGTTACTTCATCACTTTCTGACGAAGCGCTGCCTTTGTGGCGATTCTCCGCTGAACACTGACTGATGTCCACTTATGTCTGTTATCTGCCGTTGATATTTATTGATTACCGCTTAAAGCTGATAAGTCACCACTAACTAGAAGCATGACACTTCTCAACACCAGTAACCAACCGCTCCGCAAAGGTCACAAACCACTAAACCGGTTATAACACCACTTAATTAGCTATTCGACCACTCACTCCAGTAGCGGAAGTTTCTTCTCATACACTCCTTTAATATACACCCTGACTTAATTAATACATTCAGGGATAACAAATTATGATGTGGTTTCTTACCTGTGTTGCAGCACTCATTGGTGGCTACTTTATTTACGGTGCCTTTATCGAAAAGATTTTCGGTGTCAATGAAAAGCGTCAAACACCCGCTCACACCAAGCAAGACGGCGTGGACTACGTTCCTATGTCAACACCAAAGGTTTACCTAGTTCAGCTGCTTAACATTGCAGGTGTAGGTCCAATCTTCGGCCCTATCATGGGTGCTCTTTACGGCCCAGCAGCAATGCTTTGGATCGTTCTAGGTTGTATCTTCGCAGGTGCTGTACACGACTACTTCTCAGGTATGTTATCTATCCGTAATGGTGGTGCTTCGGTTCCAACCATCACAGGACGTTACCTAGGCAATGGCGCAAAACACTTTATGAACATCTTTGCCATTGTTCTACTGCTTCTTGTTGGTGTGGTATTCGTTTCTGCTCCAGCAGGCATGATCACTAACCTAGTGAACGACCAAACTGATTTCGCGATGTCTGCAACAACGATGATTGTTATCATATTTGCTTACTACATCATCGCAACGATTGTCCCTGTCGATAAAATCATTGGTCGCTTCTACCCACTGTTCGGCGCACTGCTTATCTTCATGTCTGTTGGCTTAATCACTGCGATTGGTCTGTCTGACGAGCACCAAATAATGGGCGGCTTCGAGATGAAAGACATGTTCACCAACATGAACCCGAATGACCTACCACTTTGGCCTGCTCTATTCATCACTATCGCTTGTGGTGCTATCTCTGGCTTCCACGCAACTCAGTCTCCTTTGATGGCGCGTTGTATGGAAAACGAGAAGAACGGTCGCTTCGTGTTCTACGGCGCAATGATTGGTGAAGGCATCATCGCTCTAATCTGGTGTGCACTTGCTCTGTCGTTCTTCGGTTCAGTTGAGTCTTTATCTGACGCGATTGCAAACGGCGGCCCAGGTAACGTGGTATACAGCGCTTCATTTGGCCTACTGGGTGTATTTGGCGGTATCCTTGCTTTCCTTGGCGTGGTTATCCTACCTATCACTTCTGGTGACACAGCGTTCCGTTCAAGCCGTCTTATCCTTGCTGAATACTTCAACATGGAACAAAAAACACTGCGTAACCGCCTACTGATGGCTCTACCACTGTTCGTTATCGGTGGTATCCTGACTCAAGTAGATTTCGGTATCATCTGGCGTTACTTCGGTTTTGCTAACCAATCAACAGCAGTCATGATGCTATGGACAGCTTCGGCTTACCTACTTCGTCACAATAAACTGCACTGGGTAACAACGGTTCCAGCTGTGTTCATGACATCTGTGTGTATCACATTCATCCTGAACAACAGTCAGCTAGGCTTCGGTCTGCCAATGCAACTTTCAACCATCATCGGCGTGGTGAGTGCATTCGGAATTGCAGCTTACGTTATCAAAATTTCAAAAGGCAAAGGCGATATCGACCTTGCTGATGACGAATCAGAAAAGGAAGCAAAGCCCGTAACAAAAACAGCTTAGTTTTCCCCGAAACATTCTCACTCTTCATAGACAGAGGAGAATAAGAAAGCCAAAAACACTTCGCTTGTTCCCGTAATCACCCAGTGATTCGTGGAAATTAAGACTAAAGCCCGTCCTCTGTGATGGGCTTTACTGTATCTCAGCATTGAGAAGCAATCGTCACTGGATATAACCAACGAAAACACAAGCAAAGCTACCGTTACCACGCAATGAGCTTTACACTTAACAAGCGTCTCAATAGGTGAAAATATGGAACTCATTCTCTCTCTGCTGCAACAAACCTGTGTCTACTTAGTGATTGCTTACATGCTAAGTAAAACTCCATTGATTCTCCCTTTGTTGAGCATCTCTTCACGCTTAAGTCATAAAATAAGCTGCTACGTTCTGTTTTCCCTATTCTGTATTATGGGCACCTATTTTGGACTGCAGATTAATGACGCTATCGCCAACACTCGTGCGATGGGTGCGGTAATGGGTGGTCTGTTTGGCGGCCCAGTCGTTGGCTTTGCCGTCGGCTTTACTGGCGGTATTCACCGTTACTCATTAGGCGGCTTCACAGACTTGGCTTGTGCGATTTCAACCACAGCAGAAGGCTTGATTGGCGGCCTGTTACACGTTTATCTCGTGAGAAAGAACAAAGCCAGCCAACTGTTTAATCCGTTAGTGGTTTTCTCGGTAACCCTGTTTGCAGAGATCATTCAAATGCTGATTCTACTGGCGGTCGCAAAACCATTTGAGCAGTCCTATGCTCTGGTTTCCGATATTGCTGCGCCAATGATCATCGCTAACTCGGTCGGTGCGGCGCTGTTCATGAGCATCATCCAAGATCGGAAAACCATCTTCGAGAAGTATTCGGCAACTTTCTCACGCCGCGCATTAACCATCGCCGAGCGTTCAGTGGGTATTTTGCATGGAGGATTCAATTCGGATAATGCGCAAAAAATCGTGCGCATCATTTACGAAGAGACCAACGTTGGTGCGGTGGCGATCACTGACCGAGAAAAAATCCTTGCATTCATCGGCATTGGTGATGAACATCATATTCCGAATACCCCTATTTCATCGCAGAGCACGCTCACTTCGATGGAACAGAACGACATCATCTACCTTGACGGCAAAGAGAATCCATACCAATGCTCCCTTTCGCAAGATTGTAAGTTAGGCTCAGCGCTAATTATCCCGTTAAGAGCAGGAAACGAAGTCATCGGAACCATCAAACTGTATGAGCCAAAGCTAAAGCTGTTCTCGACCATCAATATGTCGATGGGCGAAGGTATTGCTCAGCTATTGTCGAGCCAGATATTGTTTAGTAATTATCAGCAACAGCAAACGCTGCTCACCCAAGCGGAAATCAAACTGCTGCATGCTCAGGTGAATCCTCACTTCCTGTTTAATGCACTCAACACCATCAGTGCCGTTACACGTCGTGATCCTGATAAAGCACGAGAACTAATTCAGCATCTCTCTCACTTCTTTAGAAGTAATCTGAAGCAGAACATCAATACAGTGAAACTCAAAGACGAACTGGCGCACGTCAATGCGTACCTAACTATTGAAAAAGCACGTTTTACCGACCGATTAGAAGTCGAATGGGATATCGACCCACAACTATACGAGTCGCAACTGCCAAGCTTTACCCTACAACCGCTAGTAGAAAATGCCATCAAACATGGGATTTCTAACATGCTAGAAGGCGGCAAAGTGAAGATCTATAGCGAGGCTTTCGTGGGTGGATTCAAGTTAATCGTTGAAGACAATGCTGGTAATTATCAGAAGCCATCCCAAGATCACGTTGGATTAGGCATGGAGATTGTTGATAAACGACTCACTAATTTCTTTGGACAAGATTCAGCACTAAAAATAGAATCTCAACCACAGCAATTTACTCGAATGAGCTTTATCATACCTATACTGAAATAAAGGTATTTTCGGAGACGAATCACTCCGAGTTGAAACATTTAGAAGCCGACATTTAAAAGAAAAGCGTGAAACAAGCAGGGATAGAACCAAAATGAAGATTGTAGGATGTTAAAGGCATTAGTTGTCGATGATGAGCTTTTTGCTCGCGAAGAGCTGATTGAACTACTCACTGAAACCGGACAAGTAGAAATCATCGGCCAAGCAAGTAACGCGATCGAAGGACTGAAACAGATCAATCTGCTCAAGCCTGATGTGGTGTATTTGGATATCCAAATGCCGCAGGTTACCGGAATTGAACTGTTAAGCATGCTTGATCCAGACACCATGCCCTACGTGGTATTCGTCACCGCCTACGACCAATATGCGATTCAAGCATTTGAAGACAATGCCTTTGACTACCTACTCAAGCCAGTTGAACCTTGTCGATTAAATAAGAGTGTTTGCCGTCTGAATAAGGTCATCAAGCAGAACCAGAAAGCGCCAGAACAAGATATATCTGCTATCGCTCCCTGCCACTTAGAGCAGATCCCGTGTATCGGCCACAACCGCATTGTGATCATGGCGAGCCAAACGGTCGAGTGCGCCTATTCAGATATCAGCGGTGTGCATGTTCGTAGCTCATCACAAACCGCCACTTCACAGTTAACCCTGAAGATCCTAGAAGAAAAGACCGATTTGATCCGCTGTCATCGCCAGTATTTGATCAACATAAAATCGATCCAAGAGATCAAACTGTTAGAGAATGGATTAGCCGAGATCATCACACTGACTGGCTTTGAAGTGCCTGTCAGTCGTCGTTACTTAAAGGCTTTAAAAGAGCAGCTCGGTCTCCAGTAACCCCATAAATTTCGACTCTTTTTCCAAAGCACGATCAAAAAAGCCAACGCATCAACGTTGGCTTCCTGCTGTTTACAAATCAATAGTGTTTGCAAATCGATAGAGTTACGAATCGATCTTGTCACCAATCAATAGAGATCAGTCGACTTGCTTAATCTGCAGCTCTTTCGGTACTTCGAAGAACATGTTCTCTTCACGACCTTGAATCTCTTCAACTTCGGTTGCACCTAGCTCACGAATACGATCTAAGATTTGGTTTACTAGCTCTTCAGGTGCTGAAGCACCCGCTGTCACACCAATTTTCTTTTTCCCTTCAACCCATTCTGTTTGAATGTCTTCAGGACAATCGGTTAGATAACCTGGCGTGCCTAGCTTCTCAGCTAGCTCTTTTAAACGGGTAGAGTTCGATGAGTTCTTAGAACCGACAACAATCACGACATCAACATCACCGGCCATCTCGCGAATTGCGTCTTGACGGTTTTGTGTCGCGTAGCAGATATCGTCTTTACGTGGCCCTTGGATCTCAGGGAACACGCGACGTAACTCTTCAATCACATCTGCGGTTTCATCAACTGACAACGTGGTTTGGCTAACGTAATGTAAGTTACTCGGGTCGTTCACGACTAAGTTCAGTACATCTTCTGGTCTTTCAACCAAGTACATACCACCAGTTTGGCTAGCGTACTGCCCCATAGTGCCTTCAACCTCAGGGTGACCAGCGTGACCAATCAATACCACTTCCATATGTTTGCGGCTCGCTCGAGCAACCTCCATATGAACTTTAGTCACCAAAGGACACGTCGCATCAAATACCGTTAACTCGCGTTCTTTCGCTTCTTTACGAACCGCTTGAGAAACACCGTGAGCAGAGAAGATCACGATATTATCGTCTGGCACTTCACTTAACTCTTCGACAAAAATAGCACCACGCTGCTTGAGCCCCTCAACAACAAAGCGGTTGTGCACCACTTCATGGCGAACATAGATCGGTGGCTGATACATTTCTAGTGCGCGCTCTACGATGCTGATCGCACGATCGACACCGGCACAAAAGCCACGAGGGTTAGCTAACATTATTTTCATTTCATTGCTCATCATTTACCGCTGTACTAAGGTTTTTTCTATAGAGTTCGCTGTCAGCGAGGTTCGCATTCTACAGTGAAGCGCCTAGACAGTGAAGCTCTGGGTTGCATCACACCTGTAAGGCGATGTTATTCTACTGTTAAGATAGTGATTAACCGCTAAGATAGCTACTCCACCGTTGAGACAGTTAGTCCACAGCTAAGATGTTGACGTCAAACGTAACGTCTTGGCCTGCTAATGGATGATTAAAATCAACCGTCACTGAATCACCCGCGATCTCAGTGATAATACCTGGAATTTCCATACCGTCAGGACCAGAGAAAGCCATAATAGTGCCAACTTCGACTTCAGAGTCGCCAACAAACTTAGCACGATCCATATGATGGATATGATCTGGATTTGGCATACCAAACGCGTCTTCCGCCTTCAATTCGATAGACTTTTCAGTCCCCGTTTCAAGACCAATCAGGCACTGTTCAAAGTTCTCACTTAGGCTGCCATCACCCATCACGAATTTTGCAGGCTTACCCATATTTTCGGTGCTATCGGCAACTGAACCATCCTTCATTTTAATCGTAAAATGTAGAGTTACTGCTGAATCATTTTTAATTGCTGCCACGTTACTTTCCTTAGATTTCTTTATTATTTGAGAATGCATTTTGCTTTGATCTCATATTAGTTGCAGCATAAAAAAAAGCGCCGTCGGAATCAACCGACAGCGCTTAGGGCTATTCTATTCTGTGAGTCATAGGCTGACTTTAGGACAATCTATTACAAAGCGATTTGCTTGATACTCATTAATGTCTGAGTAGTCTATTGGCTTTCATCTTTCTTACGGAAACCATCTAAGATGATCATCGCGGCGCCGATACAGATTCCCATATCCGCTAGGTTAAATGCAGGCCAGTGGTAAGTACCCCAATAGAAGTCTAAGTAATCGACGACAAAGCCATGTACAACACGGTCGAACACGTTACCAACAGCGCCACCAATGATGATCGCATAAGCAATGTTGTTCCACTTATCTGTTGCTGGTAGCTTGCTCATCCAGTACGTCAGCATCCCCGTTACCGCAAATGCGATACCCGTAAATAACCAGCGCTGCCAACCACTTTGATCACTCAAGAAGCTAAATGCTGCACCGTAGTTATGCACGTACAAAAAGTTAAAGAATGGCAACACCTCAATGCGGTTTGCCCAGCCATAACCCATGTTGTCCATAACAAAGAGTTTGATACCGATATCAGCAAGGAGGACAAGTAGGGCCAACCATAACCAACGCACACCAGATTGTTTTAACGAAACTTCACTCATTTCTATTCCTAGTATTTACGAAGTTGGTATTCACTGTTACTCAATTTAAGTGACCTTGATTACCAAACTTGGCTAAACACATTTCCTATAATTAAAAATAACCCCAGTTGGTACTGGGGCTATGATTTTTACAAAAAGTTCAGTATTTCTCTGAGTCGTTATGCGTACTTACGCACTTCGCCTTCACCGTCGATGTTCGACACACAACGACCACAAACTTTCTCGTGACCTTCAATTGTGCCTACATCTGGAGTGTGGTGCCAGCAACGGTCACACTTCTCAGCTTCAGTTGCTGCAACTTCAACGTACAGACCTTCAACGTCTGTCGCTTGAGCTGTATCAGACTTATCGCTAAGTGGTTTAACAACCGCAGCAGAAGTAATAAGTACGAAACGTAGCTCATCTTCTAGCTTGTTGATTTTAGCCGCTAGTGCATCGTCAGCGTATAGAGTAACTTCAGCCTGCAGAGCGCCACCGATTGTTTTCTCTTTACGAGCATCTTCAAGAAGCTTGTTCACTGCGCCACGAACTGACTGGATTTCAGTCCAGAATTCGTTGCTTAGCTCTTCGTCGTCAGCAAGACCAAATAGGCCTTCGAACCACTCGCCTGTGAATACAAACGTGTCGCGTTCGCCTGGCATCTCGTTCCAGATTTCATCTGCAGTGAACGACATGATAGGAGCCATCCAACGAACTAGAGCTTCTACGATGTAGTAAAGCGCTGTTTGGCAGCTACGTTGAGCATGGCTGCCCTGCTTCGCTGTGTACTGACGGTCTTTAATTACGTCTAGGTAGAAAGAACCCATTTCGATAGAACAGAACTGCATTAGACGTTGAGTTACACCGTGAGTATTGTACTCACCGTATGCTTTAACGATCTCTTCTTGTGCAGCTTGAGCACGGCCAACAGCCCAGCGATCAAGTGCTACCATTTCTTCAGCAGGAACTAGATCCGTTTCAGGGTTGAAACCGTTCAAGTTCGCTAGGAAGAAACGAGCTGTGTTACGAATACGACGGTAAGCATCAGCAGAACGCTTAAGGATCTCGTCAGAAACCGCAACTTCGTTAGTGTAATCCGTAGAAGCAACCCATAGACGTAGAATATCTGCGCCTAGCTTGTTCGTTACATCTTTAGGAGCAACAACGTTACCGATAGATTTAGACATCTTACGGCCGTTACCATCAACCACGAAACCGTGCGTTAGCACTTGCTTGTATGGTGCTTCGTCTTTCATCGCGATAGATGAAATCAAAGATGACTGGAACCAGCCACGGTGTTGGTCAGAACCTTCAAGGTACAGATCAGCACTGTGCGTTCTTTCTTCATTCGGGAAGTTGTACTCTTCACGAGAATCCACAACAGAGAAGTGCGTTACACCTGAGTCGAACCATACGTCTAACGTATCAAGTACTTTCTCGTACTTGTCAGCGTCTTCAGCACCCATCAGTTCAGCAGCATCGACATCCCACCAAGCTTGAATGCCTTTTTCTTCCACAAGCTTCGCTACTTTTTCAATAAGAGCTGGGCTATCTGGGTGAAGTTCTGATGTTTCTTTATGAACGAACAGAGCAATTGGCACACCCCAAGTACGTTGACGAGAGATACACCACTCAGGGCGACCTTCGATCATACCTTCGATACGGCTTTGACCCCATTCTGGCATCCATTCAACACTCTTCGTTGACTCTAGTGCTTTTGCACGTAGGCCAGCTTGATCCATAGAGATGAACCACTGCGGTGTTGCACGGAAGATGATTGGAGTTTTATGTCTCCAACAGTGTGGGTAGCTGTGCTCGTAAGCGTGGTGATGCAGTAGTGCACCTTTCTCTTTTAGAACTTCTAAAACAGAATCGTTCGCTTTGAATACATGCTGACCAGCAAATAGCTCAGTATCTGGCAGGTAAACGCCGTTTGAGCCTACTGGGTTAGCGATTTCTAGGTCGTACTTCTTACCAACCACGAAATCCTCTTGACCATGACCAGGCGCAGTGTGAACCACACCAGTACCTGAATCCGTTGTAACGTGGTCGCCAAGAACAGCAGGAACAGTAAAATCGTAGAACGGGTGGTTGAACTGAGAAAGCTCAAGATCAGCACCAGTCGCAAAACCAAGGTTATGGAAGTGCTCGATACCTGTACGATCCATTACGTCTTTTGCTAGTTCAGAAGCAACAACGATACGTTGAGCTGGCTGTTCGCCATTCGCTTCAACTTGGATAAGTACGTATTCAAGATCATCACGTAAACATACTGCGCGGTTAGCAGGCAGAGTCCACGGTGTTGTCGTCCAGATAACGATAGAGATTTCGCCCTGACCCGCGTGACCTTCCGCTAGAGTAAATTTCTCTAGAAGCGCCGCTTCGTCAGCTGCTGTAAATTTCACATCGATAGATGGAGAAACTTTATCTTTATATTCAACTTCAGCTTCAGCCAAAGCAGAACCACAGTCAGTACACCAGTGAACGGGTTTGAAACCTTTAAGAAGGTGACCTTTGTCTGCGATTTTGCCTAGAGAACGAATGATGTTCGCTTCAGTGCCGAAATCCATAGTGCGGTAAGGTTTATCCCACTCGCCCATGATACCAAGACGTTTGAAGCTCTCTTTCTGACCTTCAACTTGGCCCGCAGCGTACTTACGACACTCTTCGCGGAATTCAGCAGCCGAAATCTTCTGACCAGGCTTACCTTTCTTCTTCTCAACCATTAACTCGATTGGAAGACCGTGACAGTCCCAACCTGGGATGTACGGTGCATCAAAACCAGAAAGGGTCTTAGATTTGATAATAATGTCTTTAAGAATCTTATTCAGCGCGTGGCCAATGTGAATGTCGCCGTTCGCGTATGGAGGGCCATCATGCAGCACGAAAGATTTTTTACCTTTCTTTGCCTTACGGATTTCGCCGTAAAGATCTTCTTTGTACCAACGCTTCAGCATTTCTGGTTCACGATTTGCCAGATTGCCGCGCATTGGGAACCCTGTTTCTGGTAAGTTCAGGGTATCTTTATAATCACTCATCGATTCTTAATTCCGTTATATTGGGCGAAGTTAGACATTATGTTAATCGGTGGAATCATCCGACTAATTCTTTAGCTGAAGCAGCCACACCCTTGCGGCTTCAGCATCCAATTCTATTTGATTCTTTAGTGCGTCGAACGATTCAAATTTTATCTCGTCGCGCAGTTTGTGCAAAAGTCGTACTTCTAACTGTTTACCATATAAATTGGCTTTAAAGTCAAAAAAGTGCACTTCTAATTGCTGCCTTACACCATTAACCGTTGGTCGTTGTCCAATATTAGCAACGCCACCGACAGGAACACCATCGATATCCAATGCTTCAACAACATACACTCCCGATACAGGAGAAACACAACGCTTTAATGGAATGTTAGCGGTAGGGAAACCGATAGTTCTCCCTAGTTTTCGACCATGAGACACACGACCACTAATACTGTAGTCACGGCCTAACATGGTAGCACTTGCAGCCAAATCATCGACCGCTAGTGCATTCCGTATCTCAGTGCTGCTTACCCGTAATTGATTTAAGCAATAGCTTTGGGTGCTTACCACCTCAAAACCATATTTTTCGCCCGCTTCTTTAAGCATCGCGAAATTACCTGTTCGACCTTTGCCAAAGCAAAAATCGTCACCAACCACCAAGAATTTCACACCAAGCTTATCAACCAAAAGATCCTTAATGAATGCTTCCGCAGACAAGCTTGCAAAATACTGATTGAAATTCACACACAATAAACGACTAATCTCTAGCTTGCTCAATTGCACGTACTTATCTCGTAAGCGAGTTAAACGCGCTGGCGCTCGACCTTTAGCAAACAACTCCATAGGTTGCGGTTCAAACGTCATGACAACAGAAGGGAGTCCCAGTGCTGTAGCTTGTTTAGAAACCTGACTCAGAACCTCTTGATGCCCTAAATGAACACCATCGAAGTTACCTATGGTTAATACACAGCCATGATGCTGTGCTTTAATATTGTGTATACCTCGGATCAGTTCCATTGTGATCAGCTAAAACCTGTTATTTGCATCATTTATTGTGTGAAACCGACGGATTATATACTAATCAGTATTAATCTGTCGCTGCTTTTAAATGTTTTACTCGGATACCTAAAACCAGTACCGACACAATATAAGCAAAGCCACCAAGTGCGATCAACCCTGTTAGCGTCAACGCTCTTTGGTTGAAGCTCCAATCAAGCCACAGCTGCATATTGTCTAGTTGCCATAAAATCACGCCAACCATCACAGTTCCAGATACTAATAATTTAAGGCTAAACAACAATGTAGTCTTGGTTAAACGATAAACACCCGCTATATGCAGACCACGATAAAGTAGAGTCATGTTCACGAACGCAGATAACGCCGTTGCGATTGCCAAACCAACATAACCATAGAAATAAGCGAAGATCGCGTTGAACACCATGTTAGTGACCATCGCAATGATGCCGTACTTCACAGGAGTTTTAGTATCTTGACGTGAGTAATAGCCCGGAGCCAACACTTTAATCAACATGAAGTTAAGCAAGCCTGAAGCGTATGCCACCAAAGACATGGAAGCCTGCTGTACATCGTGTGGTGAAAACTCGCCACGCATGAAGAGCACCATCAGCATCGGCTTTGCTAAAACAATAAGACCTAACATTGCAGGAATGCCTAGCAATAAAACCATGCGCACGCCCCAGTCCATTGTATGAGCAAACCCTTCCCCTTGAGCGTCTACGTGTTTACGCGACAAAGCAGGAAGAATAACCGTCGCAATAGCAATACCAAACAAACCGAGTGGGAATTCCAATAATCGATCCGAATAATATAGCCAACTGATAGAGCCGGTTGCTAGAAAGCTGGCAATGAAGGTATCGAACAACAAGTTGATTTGGCTCACTGACACACCAAACAAGGCAGGGATCATTAGCGTGCGGATCTTAACTACACCGGGATCTCTCCACCCCCACTTCGGCTTAACCAACACACCCGCTTTAATCAAGAAAGGCATTTGGAAAAGGAACTGGACTAAACCACCAAGAAACACACCGATGGCCAAGCCAATTTCGGGTTGTTCTAAATTAGGAGAGATAAACCATGCTGAACCTATGATCATTACGTTCAGGAACACAGGGGTAAATGACGAAACCGCAAATTTGCCCATGGTATTGAGGATTGCACCAGATAAAGCAACAAAGGTGATAAACCATAAATAAGGAAAGGTAATCTTGAGCATAAAGCTCGCCAGCTCAAATTTTGGTGCTGCTGGGCCATCATTTAACCAATCGATAAACCAACCTGCGCCAAACATCGCAGTGATGACACCCGAGCCCAACACCCCGATAACGGTGACGATAGAAACTAGTACCCCGAGCGTGCCCGATACTTTGGCAATTAAATCTCGAGTCTTATCTTTATCACCAGCAGCGTGATATTCTGTTAATACAGGAACAAACGCTTGAGAAAAGGCACCTTCTGCGAAAAGTCGACGTAAGAAATTAGGGATTTTATTAGCGAAGAAAAATACGTCGGCACTCGCTCCTGCTCCCATCAAATTTGCTACTACTACATCACGTACTAGCCCCAATACGCGGGAAACAAAAGTCATTGCACTGACAATCAGGCCTGACTTTAATAGTCGTTTACTCACACAAACCTCTGACACTGGTTGATTACTTTCAAGCGAGGATAAATACTATCCTGTCCTAAGAAGCATATTTATTAGCATTGGTCTAAAAATGCTGTTAGAATCCCCGCCATCTTAACCGCGATGACCTTTCCATACCAAAGTTTGTTTGGCTACGATTGGTTTTTGCACAAATCATTTGACAATTAAGCGCCTATGAGGGATAGTCCTCGCCCTTAAATTGTCACCGAACTAAGTTTTTGGGAGTTAGACCTTGGCAAACAGTAAATCTGCTAAGAAGCGCGCTATCCAAGCTGAGAAACGTCGCCAGCACAATGCTAGCCGTCGTTCTATGATGCGCACTTACATGAAAAAAACTATTGCAGCTATTGAAGCTGGCAATAAAGAAGCTGCAACTGCTGCTCTTGTAGAAGTTACACCTCTTCTAGACCGCATGGCGACTAAAGGCCTTATTCATAAGAATAAAGCTGCACGTCATAAGTCTCGTTTCGCTGCTGCAATCAAAGCTCTTTAATAGAAATTTGATTACAACGCAAAACGAAAAAAACCGGCCTCGGCCGGTTTTTTTATACCTAAACTTTGAGTAACACAGAGATTTTTCTTACTGAGCGTTACTTGGTTTACTTAAAGATATGCGGTTTGCTGATAGGCACTAACGTTCGACATGAAATACTGACACTTCCTTGTGTCGACCCTACCCCTGGTAAGAAATCACTTCCCCACCAGCAATAAACTACTTGCAGTACATACCATGCAGTAGGTTAATCATCGCTTTTACTTCTTCACTGCTCAATGTGTAATACACTGTTTGAGCTTCTTTGCGAGTTTCGACCAAACCATCTCTTCTCAACCAAGCAAGATGTTGAGATAAAGCAGATTGACTCAATTCCAACTTGCCACACAACTCCCCAACCGACAGCTCAGTACCATGCAATAGGCACAGAATCTGTAAGCGACGCTCATTGGCCATGGCTTTGAGTAGAATCACAGCTTGTGCTGAATTCTTCTCCATCTCTTTTAAGTTCATAGTTTGGCTCCATACAACCTTTACGCCAAGTCCGGGTTATCAGTATTTCCGGCAGATTATGAAGTCATGATAATCGATATCAATTCATTAACAAACAAGCTCACTCGAACAATTTGCTAAAATCTGCGTCACATACATTTTTTACTGCGGGATGTTGGATCATCCTCTCAGCAAATATGACGTAGTACTCCTCTTTTAACTCCTCGATTCCCCCCAACAATTGCAATGACGTATCTTCCTCAACCTCTGACATATATAGCGTAGGCGCTAAGAAAATAGCGTCGTGGTGGTAACGAGCAAAAGCCTTCATCAATGCCGCGTCATCAAACTCACCCAAAATATCAGGCTTAAGTCCTTGTCTATCAAACCATTGCAGTACTTTACGCCCCATCGAAGTTCGACTTCCTGGGATTAACAGTTTCTTTTGTTCTAATACAGCCGGAAAGTTAACACCTTCCACATTACCTGAACTGAAAAAGCTCATACCACTCTCACCCAACTTCTTACTAAACAGGCCTGGGCTTTGGCTAGAATCCACCGGGCAGTCTGACAAAATCATATCGAGCTTATGCTGAGAAAGTTGTTCAAGTAGCATTTCATGGGTCGATTCAAAGCAGCGTAAATGAATGCTGTTATCGGGTGGGATTGTCGACATCAATATCTTGCTGACTAATCTTTTGGACAGTGCATCCGCGACGCCAACATCAAACAGAATATTGGAGTGCTGGCTATAATTTACGATATCCAGCATCTCGTAACTCAGGCCAAACATACGATCGGCATATTTAAAGACCAGCTGCCCAAGCTCTGTCGGCTCAACACTGCGACCATTACGCTTAGTTAGCTTGCCATCCATACGCTCTTCTAAGGCTTTTATCTGACCAGTTACCGTTTGTGGTGTTAGGAATAGGGCTTCTGCAGCTTTAGTAACAGAGCCTTGCTTGCAAACCATCCAGAAGTAATAAAGGTGGTTATAGTTGAGATGCGACATAAATGTGCCGTAAAAAAGAGAAGATAACCTGTTATATCAAATATGACACCTCCACTCAACAAACTCGGAAAAACCATACCCAACTATCAATTACTACTTATTTTTACGAAGTGTCTGATTTCATAATGGAATATTTCAACGATTATTTTCAATTTTTCTCTAACTTTTAAGATCTATATCACCTATCAAAAATACGAACAAAAAACTTTAAAAACAACAAGTTAAACCACCACCATTTCAAGGCCAAATATTTAAAGAGCAAATCATCACAAAAAAGTCTCACCTAAACCAAAATGTAATATTACTGAAATATTTGTTCTCTAACATCACGCTCAGATTAAACAAACAGACCAAACACAGACTAAAACGGTCCAATGGAGAAAACATTATGAACCAAGCTACTACTGCAGCAGCGCCTATCTCGAGCACAACTCGTTGGCTACGCTGGGCTAACTTGGCATTCATGCTTTACCTACTATTACTTTCAGTTTCAATGGTTGGTACAGGCTTCAAATGGGCAACAGGCGAGCAAGCAAAAGTTCTTTTCGAATTTGCTTCACACCCAGTTGCAGGCTTAATGATTGGTTTAGTAGCAACAGCACTTATTCAATCATCAAGTACAGTTACTTCAATTATCGTTGGCCTTGTGGCAGGTGGCTTACCTGTTGAGCTAGCAATCCCTATGATCATGGGTGCGAACATTGGTACTACGGTAACCAATACGCTAGTTAGCCTTGGTCATGTTCGTTGTAAAGATGAGTTCAAACGTGCATTCGCAAGTGCGACGATTCACGACTTCTTTAACCTATTAGCCGTTGCTATCTTCCTACCACTAGAGATGGCGTTTGGTATTCTAGAGAAAATTTCTCACTGGTTAGTATCACCGATGCTAGCAACAGGTGATATGAGCATGGGTGGTCTTAACTTCATCAAGCCAATCACTAAGCCTGTTGTAAGTGCGATTAAAGAGCCACTATCAACGTTTGGCGACACTGTTGGTGGGGTTATGCTTATCGTTCTAGGTATCGCGACTATCTTCGTAGCTATCACGGTAATGGGTAAGCTAATGAAGAGCCTAATGGTTGGCCGTGCTCGTGAGATTCTAAAGAATGCAATTGGTCGTGGTCCTATCCACGGTATCGCTTCTGGCTCTATCGTGACTATCCTTGTTCAGTCATCTTCTACGACAACAAGCTTGATGGTTCCACTAGTAGGTTCAGGTGTTCTTAAAGTACGTGACGTTTACCCATTCACTCTGGGTGCAAACATCGGTACATGTATTACGGCTCTACTTGCAGCTACAGCAGTATCTGGTGAGTTTGCAGTATTCGCACTACAGATTGCTCTAGTACACTTGGTGTTCAACATCATGGCAACGGTATTCATCTTTGGTATTCCGTTCCTACGTGAACTGCCAGTGAAAGCCGCTGATATCATTTCAGACATGGCAGTGAAAAACAAAGCTGTAGTGGCAGGTTATCTTGTTGCGGTATTCCTTGTACTGCCTGGTAGCGTGTTAGCACTGACAGCTTAATAGCAAAACAAACATCGCTTATAGCAAAGCCCGCAACCTCCTAGGTTGCGGGCTTTTTCTTGGTTCATCGCGGATTAGCGGGAACTTAAAACAAAAACGGTAGT
>NZ_JBGONH010000054.1:0-34589 GCF_041439075.1 Vibrio sp. FF145 | reverse complement strand
AATCTGTAGCTGTTATCGATGCGGCACTTAAATATGTAGATAGCCACCGTTCTGAACTGGGTGCTTTCCAAAATCGTTTCGACCATGCAATCAATAACTTAGACAACATTAACGAGAACGTTAATGCATCTAAGAGCCGCATTAAAGATACTGATTTCGCGAAAGAAACGACTCAGATGACTAAATCTCAGATTCTTTCTCAAGCTTCAAGCTCGATTCTAGCTCAAGCAAAACAAGCTCCGAACTCGGCACTTAGCCTACTAGGTTAACAGGTTGAAAGGCCACATTGAACATATGCATTATTGGTTATAAGTGTCAATGTTAGGCTTCCACAAATTAGCTCGTGGTGAGAGATGAGCGCTAAATAAACCCAGCTTCGGCTGGGTTTTTTATTGCCTGCGATTTGGTAACGGTAATTTTCAAGATCAGGGGGGAAAGAAAAAGCGAGATTCCCTATCACGTTCGTTCCCCACTGTAGGGAATGACCGAGTCGGGAAATGATGATCTACTTCACGTTTTTTTAATATTTAAAATAATACGAAAAAAAATGCATTTTTTATTAAAGCTTCTAGTTAAGGGGCCGTTAAAGGGATTGAGAGAAATGATATGTACCAATGTAAGGTGAGAGAGACACTGGTATATAAAACAAAATAACATGTGTTTTTGTGAGGTGAGAGTCACATAAGTGCATGAAAAAATGCCTAAAGGAGATCAACTATGGCGATTAATGTAAGCACAAATGTGTCTGCAATGACGGCTCAGCGCTACCTAAATAGCGCGGCTGAAGGTACTCAAAAATCAATGGAGCGCTTGTCTTCTGGCTATAAAATTAATAGCGCGAAAGATGATGCTGCAGGCCTACAAATCTCTAACCGCTTAACGTCGCAAAGCCGTGGCCTAGATATGGCTGTAAAAAACGCGAATGATGGTATCTCTATTGCACAGACAGCTGAAGGTGCAATGAATGAGTCAACCAATATCCTGCAACGAATGCGTGACCTTTCTCTTCAATCTTCAAATGGCTCAAACACGAGATCTGAACGTGTTGCTATCCAAGAAGAAGTATCGGCGTTAAACACTGAGCTTAACCGTATTGCTGAAACGACCTCTTTTGGTGGTAACAAGCTTTTGAACGGTACTTTTGGTAGCCAATCTTTCCAAATCGGTGCAGATTCTGGTGAAGCAGTAATGCTGACGATGAATAATATGCGTACTGACACTCAAGCTATGGGCGGTAAGAGCTATAGTGTTACCGAGGGTAAAGATACGTCTTGGCGTGTAGGAGCAAACTCTGCTCTAACGATGAAATACCAAGATCAGTTTGGTGATCTTCAAGAGTTGTCTATTTCTGCGAAAGAAGGCAACGACATGGAAGAGCTAGCAACGTATATTAATGGCCAAAGTCCAGACGTCCAAGCATCGGTAGGTGAAGGCGGTAAACTGCAACTGTTTGCTTCTAGCCAAAAAATTGAAGGTAATGTTGAATTTGGCGGCAGTCTGGCGGGCGAGCTAGGGATTGGTGCAGGTAAAGACGTTACTGTTAACGATATCGATGTAACATCGGTTGCTGGTGCTAACAACGCGGTATCTATTATTGATGGCGCTCTAAAATCAGTAGACAGTAACCGAGCATCTCTCGGTGCATTCCAAAACCGTTTTGATCACGCAATCAGCAACTTAGATAATATTAACGAAAACGTTAATGCGTCTAAGAGCCGTATCAAAGATACCGATTACGCAAAAGAAACAACGGCAATGACGAAGTCTCAAATCTTACAACAGGCGAGTACTTCTATTTTAGCTCAAGCAAAACAATCACCATCAGCAGCTCTAAGCTTGTTGGGCTAAACTTACTTCAGTAAGTAACGGTAAACTCTACTGTGGGTAGAGTTTTACTGTTAGGCTCATAAAGGTGGGAGGGAGAGTGTTATGGAAATATTATCTAACGCGTCGAACATCCAGCCTTATGGCTCACCTAATGGCACTAAATTTGCAAGCGATGAAGGTAGTAGTGCGTCGAGCACTTTACAACTAAAAGAAGCAACATCTCATGGCAAGGTAGAAAAATCGAAAGAGATGGCTACCGAAGCGGCGATTCAATTAGCTCAACATAGACAAGAGTTAAATGATCAGGAGCGTGTCAAGATGGTTGAGAAGGTCAATGAGTTTATATCTTCTCTTAACAAGGGTGTTGCCTTCAAGGTTGATGAAGAGACTGGGAGAGATGTGGTCACTATTTATGAGACCACAACAGGCGATATTATTCGCCAAATTCCCGACGAAGAAATGCTCGAAATTCTGAGGCGCCTAGCAGCCCAAACCTCGAATAGTGGAATATTGGAGGCTAAGGTTTAAGTCGTATTATTGAGGTGGTTTAATGAGTTTTGGCCCAATGGGGATTTCGTCTGGCATGGATATCAATTCCATGGTCAGCAAAATTGTTGATTCTGAGCGTGTGCCTAAACAGCAACAGATCGACAATGAACGAACGCGAATCGACACCAGCATTAGTGCCTATGGAAGACTCAGAGAATCCCTTGATTCGATGAAGGATCTGATGACAAGCTTTCGTCAGGATAAAGCTTTTGCTGTGCGAACAGTAGAAAGTACTGATGAAAATCTTGTTTCTGCGACCGCGACTACCGAAGCGATCGCTGGCAAATATGCCATCGATGTGTTGCAGCTTGCCCAGAGCCATAAAGTGGCTTCTGATGTTCTATCAGATGACATGAAATTTGGCCCTGGCAAGCTGCAGGTTTCGCTTGGTAGCGAGAGCTTCGAAACACAAGTTAGTGCTAACTCAAAACTGCGTGATGTTGTTAGAGGTATTAACAGCGCTGGGGATAATCCGGGTGTTCGAGCTTCTATCATTAATGATAAAGAAGGACCACGGTTAGTCCTCGCTTCAAATATGTCTGGTGAAGACAATCAAATAAAACTCCACGTTGACTCTGAAGATAACAACCCTCTAAAAAAATTAGAATATAAAACCCTATCGGAAAGACTGAAAGCCTTAGAAGATGCTCGCTCAGTAGCGCAAGGCGTCTTAGCTGATGCCCCTCCTAAATTGGATGCTGACGGTAACCCAATTCCTGACGGCTTTGCTGTTCCGCTGCGAGACGATGACGGAAATTCCATATTTGATGAAAACGGCAATCCTATTTTTGAAAGAAAATCGGAACCTGTCGTTGAGCCTGAAGATCCTTTCGCTGAATTTGACCGTGATAATTTAACTTATGGCCAAGAAGCGGCAATGGCAGGTCAAAAGGCGCTAGATGCGTCCGCCTTAGCGGCTTCAGGGATGCCAGAAGATACGATCCCAGGCTGGAACAACACCGCTTCGGGCACATTACTCGATTCTTTTTTTAGGCCTGAACTCGAGCTTGACGAAAAAGCCATCGAGAAAGCCGCTGATATTCCGGGGTGGTCAAATACTGCCGCAGGTACTCTGACGGATTCTTATGTTACCCCCAAAGAAGCGCAGCAGAAGCTCGATGCCGAGAAAGCCAGAATAGAAAGTAAATTGGTTGATGAACGTTCAGAGTTAGCGAAGAGAGTTGAGAAAGGTGAATTAACCCCGGAGCAGGCTCAGCAATTAGAGAGAGCTAGGTTATCTCCGGGGGAACGAACACATTTAGAGAAGGTTGATAAAGCTCAAGCTAATCTGGCTTTGGCTCAACAGTCTTTTGACCAATACAGCGGCATGACTGAAGTGCAAGCTGGACAAGATTCAATGGTCATTCTGGATGGTGTCGCTCAGCTTTCTAGCAATAATAATGTGATTGAAGATGCCGTTGAAGGTATTGATATTACGGTTAAAGGTAAAACGCCAAAAGATAAGCCGCCAGCAGAAATTGGTGTTGAGTACGACCGTAATCGTGTTCGTGAAGATATTGAAGCTTTTGTTAGCTCTTATAATCAGTTTTACCAAGTATCTAAAGGTTTGGCGAGTGTTGACCCTTTGACAGGTCAAAAAGGCCCTCTTTCTGGTGACAGTACAGTGCGTAACGCAGACTCGCGACTAAAAAGTGTGTTCTCTTCAAGCATTGAAGACGCGCCTGACAATCTAAAGTCTTTGACTGAATTTGGCATCACAACCACAAGACAAGGCTCGCTAGAAATCAATTACGATATGCTTGACCGTCAACTCAACAATCACTTTGATAAGTTGGGTGAATTCTTTGGTGGTAACAATGGCTTCGCTAAAAAAGTCGAAGATGCAATTCAAGGGATCACGGGTGTTACCGGTTCTATCCGCACGAGAGAAAAGAGCTTAGTCGAACAAAATTACCGTCTGGTTGATGATCAAAGCGCGCTTGACCGACGCATGGATAGCCTAGAGAGCCGTACGCACTCCAAGTTCACTGCGATGCAGGATGCGACCAGCAAGATGCAATCTCAGTTAGGCAGTATGATGAGTGCAATGGGCTAATAGATGAGCATACTGCTTCAAGAGCTTTGTGAGCTCGATCAATTAATTATGTCTAAGCTCGAATTTAGTGAAATTAATGCTGAAGAAATCGTGCATCTTGTCGATAACAGAGAACAGTTATTGCAAAACGTGCTTCAATTAATCGATTCATATCCCGACGTTAAGCAAAGCTCCGAGTGGTTTGAAGCCATTTCGAGAACAAGACAATTGGTCGAACTGATGCAGTCTGAGACTGGTCTAGTAGGTAAAAGCTTACATAAATACCGACATGGTGCCAAATCAGTTCAACAATACAAAAAGTTTTTATAGAAGAGGTTTACTATGCGCGGTTCTTTACAGGCATATAAAAAGGTATCAGTGGATAGCCAGCTAACAGCTGCCTCACCGCATAAAATTGTTCAGATGCTAATGGCTGGTGCTATCGAGCGCTTAATTCAAGGTAAAGCGGCAATGCAAGCGGGCAACATCCCGGTGAAAGGTGAGCGACTGAGTAAGGCTCTAGATATCATTATTAGCCTGCGTAGTTGCCTATCGATGTCCGATGGTGGCGACATCGCGAAAAATCTAGATCAACTTTATGAGTTTATGATCACGCAAATTTCTGCTGCAAATCACAAAAATGATCCTCAGCCAATTGATGATGTTATCGATATTATCCGCGAAATTAAGAGCGCTTGGGACCAAATTCCGAATGAATATCACAATTTAACGTCTGCGGATGTTGGTATTTAAAGAAACATCCCAGTTTAAACCAATCGCATATCTCTGAATTGCTTGGTTGCCTTATTTTTATAATCAAATAAAATAGAAGCCATTAGATAGCCTAATGGCTTTTTTCGTTGCTGGTTTCCTAGATTTGTCCACGTAGATCATAATCATTGATATTTTCTCTGTTTTGTCTCTTACGTCGCTTACCAATTTCCGCATCGCACCAAAATAAAGGCAATAATTCCTACTTATGCAAGGTTTGGCAAAACTGCTTGTCGTCGATGATAACGCTCAAAATCGTCACAATTTAAGCACAATATTAGAGTTTGTAGGAGAGAGCTGCGAAGTAATCAGCTCTGAACAAGCACACAACGTTGACTGGTCCCTACAGTGGGCTGGCTGCATCATTGGTTCAATTAAAGCCAAAGGCTTCGCATTACTGAATGAAAAGCTTGTTCATGTTAATCACATCCCTTTACTGGTGATTGGCAAAAACGATTACCCGGTTGAGGAACTTACTAACTTTGTTGGTGAACTCGAACTTCCTCTTAACTATCCGCAATTAAGTGATGCACTGAGACACTGTAAAGACTTCTTAGGCCGTAAAGGCGTTCAAATTGTACCTTCAGCGCGTAAGAACACGCTTTTTCGTAGTCTAGTTGGGCAGAGTGTTGGTATCCAAGAAGTTCGTCACTTGATTGAACAAGTCTCTTCTACTGAAGCAAACGTATTGATTCTTGGCGAGTCAGGCACGGGCAAAGAAGTTGTAGCACGTAATGTTCATTATCATTCTAAACGTCGTTCAGGACCTTTCGTTCCCGTAAACTGTGGCGCTATACCGCCAGACTTGCTTGAAAGTGAACTGTTTGGTCATGAGAAGGGCGCGTTTACTGGTGCAATTACCGCACGTAAAGGCCGTTTTGAGTTGGCTGAAGGTGGTACACTGTTTCTGGATGAAATTGGTGATATGCCAATGGCGATGCAAGTTAAGTTGCTTCGCGTTTTACAAGAACGCAGTTTTGAACGTGTAGGTGGCAATAGTACCATTCAAGCTGATGTTCGAGTGATTGCGGCAACACACCGCAACCTTGAAAACATGATCGAAGATGATTTGTTCCGTGAAGATCTTTACTATCGCTTGAACGTTTTCCCAATTGAAATGCCATCGCTTCAGGAGCGAAAAGAAGATGTTCCCCTATTGCTTCAGGAGTTGATGACCAGAATGGAAGCTGAAGGTGGCATGCCAATCTGTTTTACTCCCCGTGCAATCAACTCTTTGATGGAGCATTGCTGGCCGGGCAACGTACGTGAGTTAGCTAATTTAGTTGAGCGAATGGTTATTTTATATCCAAATAGCTTAGTTGATGTGAATCATCTACCCACTAAATATAGATACAGTGATATCCCAGAGTTTCAGCCAGAGTTTAATAATTTTGCATCAGAGGAAGAGCAAGAGCGAGATGCTCTTTCTGACTTGTTCTCGGAAGACTTCAGTTTTGAGCAGCACGATGAGCTTGCTGACAATGCGAACGCACCTCAAGATTTACCCGCTGAAGGGGTTAACTTGAAAGAACTACTCGCTGATATGGAAGTGAATATGATCAATCAAGCGTTGGAGGCTCAGGGCGGTATTGTTGCTCGCGCTGCTGACATGCTTGGAATGCGCAGAACCACTCTGGTCGAAAAAATGCGTAAATATAACTTGCAGCGTTAGTGCCTATTTTCGATGAAAACGAAAACTAGTACACACTTTAGCATTTTAGCATTTTAGCATTTTAGCTTTTTGGCAACTTTAGCTAAACGAACAGATAAACCATAGTCGAGTTGTTGCTTGCTTAACTATGTGATAAATATAGCAAATAGCCTGACTTGTGTTGTACATGTCAGGCTGTTTTAGTATTTGAGGCAAATTTTTGACATGCACCTATCTAACGAACCAGAAAATCAATCACATTTAGATTCTGTTGAGCAACAGGTTGAGCGCTATAAGCAAGTGCTCGATGTTATGCCTGCGGGGGTTATCTTGTTAGATACGCATGGTGAAGTGAGAGAAGCGAATCCTGAAGCTCACCGTATTCTCGGGGTTGAGCTGGTTGGCGAGAAATGGTTTTCGGTAATACAAAATGCCTTTGAACCAAGGGACGATGATGGGCATGAGATCTCATTGAAGAATGGGCGAAAAGTGCGCTTAGCGATTTCAGCTTCGACTACAGGTCAGCTTATTTTGATTACAGACCTGACAGAAACTCGCCTGCTGCAGTCTCGTGTCAGCGATCTTCAGCGCTTATCTTCACTTGGTAGAATGGTCGCTTCGCTTGCCCATCAGGTTCGCACGCCGCTTTCTAGTGCGATGCTGTATGCATCAAACCTTGCCGCGCCAAATTTGCCGCCGGCAACAAAAACGCGTTTTCAATCTAAGCTTATGGATAGGTTGCATGATTTAGAGAAACAAGTGAATGACATGCTGTTGTTTGCTAAAGGTGGCGACAATAAGGTGGTTAAGCCATTCACCATCGCGGAACTCATCATTGAGTTTCACCCTATGGTGGAGGCGGCGTTAAAAAGCAACCAGATTGATTATTGTCAGGAAGTTGAAGATGAAAAGACTCAAATGTTTGGTAACGCCAATGCTATCGCTTCTGCTTTAAGTAACCTAGTTTTGAACGCGGTTCAAATTGCTGGCAAGAAATCGCAGATTGATGTGTTTTTTAGACCCGTAAACGGTGAACTTAAGATATCAGTGCAAGACAGTGGCCCCGGAGTGCCTGAAGAACTACAAGGTAAGATAATGGAACCTTTCTTTACCACTCGTTCTCAAGGCACAGGTCTAGGTTTAGCGGTTGTACAAATGGTATGCCGAGCACATGAAGGTCGACTGGAATTGATATCAGAAGAGGGTGACGGCGCATGCTTTACCATGTGTCTACCGTTGGAAAGAAGCTCTTCTTCTGAAGACTAATAAGTTTTAACTGAATTTACACTGGAGAATCCTATGGCTCAAAGCAAAGTGTTAATCGTCGAAGATGATGAAGGTCTACGCGAAGCCCTTGTCGATACACTCGCGCTTGCTGGTTACGAATGGCTGGAAGCGGATTGTGCGGAAGATGCTCTGGTAAAATTGAAATCAAACTCTGTTGATATCGTGGTCTCTGATGTACAGATGGCCGGTATGGGCGGTTTAGCATTGCTAAGAAACATCAAGCAGCATTGGCCAAATCTTCCGGTTCTATTGATGACGGCCTATGCCAACATTGAAGATGCGGTCGCGGCAATGAAAGAAGGCGCTATCGATTACATGGCAAAGCCATTTGCTCCAGAAGTGCTGTTAAACATGGTGAGCCGTTACGCTCCCGTAAAGTCGGATGACAATGGCGATGCTATCGTTGCCGATGAGAAAAGTATCAAACTAATGATGCTGGCTGACAAAGTGGCTAAAACCGATGCCAACGTGATGGTGCTAGGGCCAAGTGGCTCTGGTAAAGAGGTCATGTCTCGCTATATTCATAACGCCTCGAGCCGTAAAGACGGTCCGTTTGTTGCGATTAACTGTGCCGCGATTCCAGATAACATGTTGGAAGCGACACTGTTTGGCTACGATAAAGGTGCGTTTACCGGTGCGATTCAAGCTTGTCCGGGTAAATTTGAACAAGCTCAAGGTGGTACTATTTTGTTGGATGAGATCAGTGAAATGGATCTTAGCCTACAAGCGAAACTATTGCGCGTATTGCAGGAGCGCGAAGTTGAACGTCTTGGTAGCCGCAAGAGCATCAAATTGGATGTCCGTGTTCTAGCAACCAGTAACCGCGACCTAAAACAGTATGTTTCTGAAGGGAATTTCCGTGAAGATTTATACTACCGACTGAATGTATTTCCAATTACTTGGCCAGCGCTGTGTGAACGTAAAGGCGATATTGAGCCGCTTGCGAAACATTTGGTTGAACGTCATTGCACCAAACTAGGAATGCCTGTTCCTGTTCTGTCTGAGCAAGCCATTAGTAAACTCGTCAATTATCCGTGGCCGGGAAATGTGCGTGAACTGGATAATGTCGTGCAGCGCGCTCTAATTTTGAGTGAGCAAGAAAATATTTCAGGCGAACATATTTTACTTGAAGGTGTTGATTGGCAAGACGCAACTGGACTACAACAGATCGTTGAAGGGAACAGTGTTTCAGCGCCAGAAATTAAGCCGATTGCTGAAGCGAACCCTATCAATAAAGTCGTGGCAGGCAGCGAAGGACTTGGAAATGAGCTTAGAGATCAAGAGTATGCGATCATTCTCGAAACATTGATTGCTTGTCATGGTCGACGTAAAGATATGGCTGAAAAGCTAGGTATTAGCCCTCGTACATTGCGTTATAAATTAGCGAAAATGCGTGATGCTGGAATAGACATTCCAAATTGAACATAAATTAGTAGTGTCAGCTTTCTGACTAGTGTATTACGATAGCTAGTCAAATTGATGCATGGCACGTTAATTGCTCTGTCAATAATAAAGCTAAATAGATAGTCATAATTTTGACTCCTGAGGTAGTAAATGAGAATAGATGGTTTACAAGGCGAAATGCAGGCAATGATGGTTGAAGCTGCCAGTACGCGTCCTGCTGCAACGGGCCAAGCGGTTGGTGCAGATTTTGGCAACATGCTGACTAATGCCATCAATAATGTGAACTCATTACAAAAGACCTCTGGTAATCTTCAAACTCGTTTTGACAGTGGCGATCAAAGCGTGTCTTTATCTGACGTGATGATTGCTCGTAATAAATCTAGTGTGGCTTTTGAAGCGACGATCCAAATTAGAAATAAATTGGTCGAATCGTACAAAGAGCTGATGAACATGCCGGTATAAGTTGGGTAGTAAATAGTGGCAGATAACAGTCAAACAACAGATTTAACCGTAAGCGATAGCAACGACCACGCACTTATTGCAAGTTCTGATCTCGATGGAGAAGGGCAAAATACCGATTTAGGTGAGCGCAGTTCATCTAAGTTCGATATGGCCGTCGGTGATCTCGATTTGCTTCGTCAAGTCGTCTTAGTTCTTTCTATCTCGATCTGTGTAGCGCTTATTGTAATGCTGTTTTTCTGGGTGAAAGAGCCAGAAATGCGTCCATTAGGGGCTTACGAAACAGAAGAGTTGATCCCGGTTCTTGATTATTTGGATACGCAGAAGATTGAGTACTCTCTTGAAGGGAATACCATCTCGGTACCAGCGAGTGAATATAACTCATTAAAGCTAAATATGGTTCGAGCGGGTTTGAACCAAGAGCGAAACACCGGTGATGATATCCTCATGCAAGACATGGGTTTCGGTGTATCACAACGTTTAGAGAAAGAGCGTCTTAAACTAAGCCGTGAAAGACAGCTTGCTAAAGCTATTGAACAGATGAAGCAGGTACGTAAAGCTCAAGTTTTACTTGCCTTACCTAAGCAAAGTGTCTTTGTTCGTCACAATCAAGAAGCCTCTGCCTCAGTATTCCTGACACTTAAAACGGGGATGAACCTCAAGCAGCAAGAAGTTGATTCTGTTGTGGACATGGTGGCTAGTGCCGTTCCGGGGATGAAAACTTCGCGAATTACGGTGACCGACCAGCATGGCCGACTTTTGAGCTCTGGCTCTCAGGACCCGATGTCAGCGGCACGCCGAAAAGAGCACGAGTTAGAGCGTAATCAAGAGCAAGCGCTACGTGAAAAAATTGACTCTATTTTGATTCCGATTCTTGGGTTTGGTAACTACACAGCTCAGGTTGATATTCAACTCGACTTTAGTGCTGTGGAACAAACACGAAAGCGTTTTGATCCGAATACTCCAGCAACCCGAAGTGAATACACATTAGAAGACTATAATAACGGCAACGTTGTGGCTGGTATTCCAGGGGCTTTGAGTAACCAGCCTCCTGCTGATGCTTCGATTCCTCAGGATGTGGCTCAGATGAAAGATGGTACGATGATGGGGCAAGGTTCGGTTCACAAAGAAGCGACCCGCAACTTTGAGCTGGATACTACCATTAGTCATGAGCGAAAACAGAGCGGCACGGTTAATCGTCAGACCGTATCCGTTGCAATCAAAGATCGCCAATCACTGAACCCTGATACAGGAGAAGTGGTTCACACCCCAATTCCAGCAAGCGAAATTAACGCGATACGTCAGGTATTGATTGGCACTGTGGGTTTTGATGAAAACCGCGGTGATTTACTCAATGTGTTAAGCATGCAATTTGCACCTCAAGTAACGGATATTGTTGCTGACGTACCAATTTGGGAGCACCAACACTTTAATGATTGGGTACGTTGGTTTGCGAGTGCGTTGGTTATTATTGTTGTCGTATTGGTGCTGGTTCGCCCTGCAATGAAAAAACTGCTTAACCCAGCAGCAGACGATGACGATCAAATGTACGGACCCGACGGCATGCCAATTGGTGCTGACGGCGAAACCAGTTTAATTGGTGGTGATATTGAAGGTGGTGAGTTATTTGAATTTGGTTCAAGTATCGACCTACCTAACCTTCACAAAGATGAGGACGTACTGAAAGCAGTACGTGCACTTGTAGCGAATGAACCAGAGCTAGCAGCTCAAGTAGTTAAGAATTGGGTGGCAGATGGCTAACGAAATTGTTCCACAACAAGCAGAAGGTGGTGAGCTTGATGTCGCAAGTGTCGATATCGAGTCTATCTCAGGCGAAGAGCGCGCTGCGATCTTGTTGCTAAGTTTAAGTGAAGAAGATGCTGCGGGTATCATTCGCCATCTAGAACCTAAACAGGTTCAGCGTGTTGGTAGTGCAATGGCACGTTCAACGGATTGGTCTCAAGAAAAAGTAGGTGCTGTGCACCGCGCTTTCTTAGATGATATTCAGAAGTACACCAACATCGGTATGGGCAGTGAAGACTTTATGCGTAATGCGTTGGTGGCTGCTCTAGGTGAAGATAAGGCGAATAACCTTGTTGATCAGATCCTTTTAGGTACTGGTTCTAAAGGTTTGGATTCTCTTAAGTGGATGGACCCTCGTCAGGTGGCAAGCATCATCATTAACGAGCACCCACAGATTCAAACGATCGTATTATCTTACTTGGAATCGGATCAGTCTGCGGAGATCTTGTCTCAATTCCCTGAGCGTGTTCGCCTTGATTTGATGATGCGTATTGCTAACCTTGAAGAAGTTCAACCTTCAGCTCTCGCTGAATTGAATGAAATCATGGAGAAACAGTTTGCGGGTCAAGCGGGTGCTCAAGCTGCCAAAATTGGTGGCCTGAAAGCCGCTGCTGAGATCATGAACTACATGGACAATAATGTAGAAGGCATCTTGATGGGACAAATTCGAGATCAAGACGAAGACATGGCAACACAGATCCAAGATCTTATGTTTGTCTTTGAAAACCTTATTGAAGTTGATGACCAAGGTGTTCAGCGATTGCTGCGTGATGTTCCACAAGACGTTCTACAGAAAGCGCTTAAAGGTGCTGATGAAAGCCTACGTGAGAAGATCTTCAAGAACATGTCTACGCGTGCTGCTGATATGATGAGAGACGATATTGAGGCGATGCCGCCAGTTAAAGTCTCTGATGTAGAAGCGGCTCAGAAAGAGATCTTGGGTATTGCGAGGAAGATGGCAGACAGTGGCGAGATTATGCTGTCTGGTGGCGCCGACGAGTTCCTTTAATACAGAAACCTCAAGAGCCCCACATTGTTGGGGCTTTTCTTTATCCAACCTCAAACCACAGATTAACTACCGTGTAATTGCTTGAATCTACAACGCAGTTGGACGAACTCATAGATAGGTACTGATATGTCAGGTGATAGAAAACGTGGCTTCCTTCGCCCTGAAGAAGATAATACGGTTGCCCAACCTCAGAAATGGGGGCTGCCTGACTATACATCTGATGTGAACAAACAAGCCAAAGAAACGGCTTTTAACTACGATCCTGGCTGGATGCCAACGGTTGAAGAAGCCATTGAAGACGAAGAGCTGGTTCTAACTGAAGACCAAATCGAACTGATCAAGCAAGGTGCTTATCAGGAAGGGCTTCATCAAGGACAAGAGGCTGGCTTTAAACAGGGCTACGAAAAAGGTAAAGAAGAAGGGTTTGCCGCAGGTCACGAAGAGGGTAACGAAGCCGGCAAACTTGAAGGCGTTACTGCTGGTCAAGAGTACATTCAGCAGCAAGTCGCCATCTTTATGGGGCTAGCCAACCAGTTCGCTCAGCCATTAGAGCTGATGAATGCTCAGGTAGAGAAGCAACTGGTGGACATGGTGCTGACTATGGTCAAAGAAGTGGTTCATGTTGAAGTGCAAACCAACCCACAAATCATACTAGATACCGTGAAAGAATCGGTAGAGTCATTGCCAATCTCAGGTCACGCGATCACATTGAAGCTAAACCCTGAAGACGTTGCAATAATACGCTCAGCGTATGGCGAAACGGAATTGGACTCTCGCAATTGGACGTTGGTATCAGAGCCTGCACTCAATCGCGGCGACGTACAAATTGAAGCGGGTGAATCGAGTGTTAACTACCGCATGGAAGAGCGCGTGAAGAACGTCATTCAAAGCTTCTGTGGTGTAAATCGTCATCAAGGTCATGAGTAATGCTTGAGTTAGCGAACCGTCTTAGCCAATACAAAGTCGAGGGGCTAAAGTCGCGACCAATTGCTTCAGGCAAACTAGTTCGTGTTGTTGGACTAACGCTTGAAGCGACCGGCTGCAAAGCGCCAATTGGCAGCTTATGCTTAGTAGAGACTATGTCTGGTCAGATGGAAGCTGAAGTGGTTGGCTTTTCTGGCGATAACCTGTTTTTGATGCCAAGTGAACAAATTACTGGGATCTTACCAGGCGCTCGCGTGACACCGATGACGTCGGAAAGCGGTATCCCTGTTGGAATGGAGTTGCTTGGTCGTGTTATCGATGGCGTAGGTAATCCGCTCGACGGTTTAGGTCCAATCTATACCGAGCAACGCGCTTCCTTTAATGCTGAGCCAATCAATCCTTTAGCTCGTAAACCTATCTCTGAGCCACTTGATGTTGGCTTAAAAGCGATTAATGGCTTACTAACGGTGGGCAAAGGGCAGCGTATCGGCCTGTTTGCGGGCTCCGGTGTGGGTAAGTCGGTTACGCTTGGGATGATGACTCGTGGTACAACCGCGCAAGTGGTCGTGGTGGGGTTGATTGGTGAGCGTGGACGAGAAGTAAAAGAATTTATTGAAGAGATCCTTGGCGAAGATGGTCGTAAGCGTTCTGTTGTGGTCGCCGCTCCTGCGGATTCGTCTCCATTGATGCGTTTAAAAGGCTGTCAAACCGCACTGGCTGTAGCTGAGTATTTCCGAGACCAAGGTCTAGATGTTTTACTACTGATGGACTCATTGACTCGTTTCGCTCAGGCGCAGCGTGAAATCGCTCTGTCTGTGGGTGAGCCGCCAGCAACCAAAGGCTATCCGCCGTCTGTGTTTGCCAAGCTTCCTGCGCTGGTGGAGCGAGCAGGTAATGGTAACGATGAACAAGGTTCTATCACTGCTTTCTTTACCGTGTTAACAGAAGGTGATGATTTACAAGACCCTATTGCCGATGCATCGCGAGCGATTCTTGATGGTCACATTGTTTTATCTCGTGAGATGGCTGATGCTGGTCACTATCCCGCGATTGATGTTGAGAAATCCGTCAGTCGTGTTATGCCTCAAATCACCACCGAAGAACATGTCTTGATGTCGAAAGCCGTTAGACAAGTGCTGTCTATATGCCGGAAAAATCAAGATTTGGTTTCGATTGGTGCTTACAAGCCGGGAACAGACCCTGCAATCGACAGTGCTTTCACTTTGAAACCGAGGTTGGACGAGTACTTACAACAGAAAATGAAAGAAACGGTTCCCTATGATATGTGCGTCAACATGTTAAAGCATGTGTTAGGCGGTTAGGTCGTGTTGAATAAGGTCAATCATGGATAACGCGTTAGAATTTCTTCTCGATCAGGCGAAAGACCAAGAGAACCAAGCTGTATTGGCGCTGAATCAAGCGAATGTCGAGCTGCAGGGTTACTACGAACAGGTCGAACAGATTGAAAAATATCGACTTGATTACTGCCAGCAACTTGTTGACCGAGGTAAGGCCGGATTAACGGCTAGCCAATATGGTCACTTAAACCGTTTCTTAACGCAATTAGATGAAACGCTCTCTAAGCAGAGAGAAGCGGAACACCACTTTAAAAATCAGGTCGATAACTGCCAAAACTATTGGATGGAGTTACGAAAAAAGCGTAAATCCTACGAATGGTTGATGGAGAAAAAGCAGAAAGAAAAAGCAAAGCTGCAAGATCAAAGAGAGCAAAAGCAAATGGATGAGTTCTCGACTCTGTTATATAGCCGAAAGAAGATTTGAACCTAATTCACGAATGACGCAAGTGTTGCTCTGCAGATGGCAGACTTAAAACTTATAGGCATGTTTCTTGCTCTATTTTATATCAAATTGCGAGTTATGCTCACCAAAGGCATAAAAAGCACCCGACTTTCTTTTTGTTGTCTGATTCAAGGCAGCAAAGCTAGTAGATAGAGCTTGTATATATGAATGTTAGTCTTTCCTCAAATTCAGCGACCAACAAAACGTCATCGTTGTTGGACTCCGGTTCTGCCTCTTCAAAGGTAGAAGAAACTGGAGACTCTAAAGGTTTCTTTGAGTCTTTCAAAGAAGCACTAGGCTTTGAAGAAAGTGACAGTAAAGTCGCAGCAAAAGACACAGAAAGCACCGCGAAACCTGATGCTAAACAGGCATCTACCGAAGGTGAAGCGTCATCCGAAGCGAACAAAGGTGATTCAGCTGAATCAAAGGCTACTGACGAAGTAAGCGAAGCGCAAAGCAAGCAAGCAGCTTCAGAAGTAGAAGGCGAGAAAGCTGCTGAGGAAACATCTGCAGAGGCTGTGTCTGGAACTGAGGCTAAGCTCAAAGCCAATTCGGGCACTGATAGCACTGTCGCTGATAAGGCGGATGGTAAAGATGCGCAGGTTACGACGAATGATTCTAAAGAACAGGTTGCTCAATCCCAAACTCAGGGTACATCAGCTGTAGATGGCTCTACGCAAGCATCGCAAGCTAATGCAGCGATGAATGAAGGAAATAAATTGCTTGGTCAATTGGATGAGGCAAACAAAACTCTAAATCAAGCGCCAAACGGCAAAGGCTTGCCTCAGCAAGGTCAGGTAGATAAAGCCCAAGGTAATATCTCCGGTGCTTCAGTTGCAGTAGCCTCCGTTACGGATGAGGCGAGACAACAAACGAATGCAGCAATCCAAGAGAATAGTCTTGAGGTGGATTCTGAAATCGCTGTTCTTACCGGAGGTAAGGGTGTGTCTCAGCTGACTGATGATGAAATCCGACAGTTGATGGATAAAGGCGTCACTCCAGAACAAATTGAAGCCAGTATGAACCGAGAGCTGAGTCAAAAGAATGCGGCTAGCGCCGCGGTGGCCGAACAGAGCCAAGCGATCTCAGCTGCGGATATTGAACTCGCCAAGCAGGTTGATGCCCATACCAAAGCACTAAAACAATTGAATGGACAAATCGAATCAGAACAGTCTGTTGTCGATAGCTTGCTTAAGAAGCAACAAAGTGGTGCTAAGTTGACGGTTGATGAGCAAGCCGCTTTGGCTAAAGCGACCTCTAACTTAGACCTGTTGAATCAACAGCTAACTAACGTTCAACAACAAGCAACGGCTTTGCTAAATCAAGCTCCGGCTGTGAACAGCGCGTCTGGTGAACCCGCTGCTATTGATTGGGATAATACGGATTCAAGCGAAACTAAAGCTTTAGCTGCGGCGGCATCAACAGCAGCTGTAGCGACGGCTGCACAACAAGTGTCAGCGCAGGCCGCTTCTCAATCAACAAACAATGCTCTTACGGATAAGGCAGCAATGCTGCACGCCAACAATGCACATGCAGCCGCTCAACAAGCTAATGTTGCTTCACCTCAGCAGCAAGCAACGTTGGATCCAGCTTTAACCGCGCAAGGGATCGCGATGAATGCAGCGCCAGTCACTACAAAAGCAGGCTCTACTGATGCGCTTCTTAAAGCGGGCGCAGGTGCCGCGGCATTGTCTGGTTTGGGCAAAGCCGGTGCTAAAGAAGATTCTAAAGATTCGACCTTTGCTCAGCAGATAGCCTCGGCCGCTGGCGCACAAGGTACAGCTACGGTGGGTTCAGCACCTACGCGAGCTGAAATTCAAGCGGCTCAACAGGCACCTTTGCAACTCACTAAAGAGTTAGCGAACGAGCAGGTGGCGGAAAAAGTCCAAATGATGATGTCTAAGAATCTCAAGAACTTGGATATCCGTCTTGACCCACCAGAGTTGGGGCAGATGAAAATTCGCATGACCATGAATAATGATGTGGCGAACGTGCACTTTACTGTCGGTAGCCAACAAGCGAGAGAGGTTATTGAACAAACCTTACCTCGTTTGAGGGAGATGCTCGCTCAACAAGGGATGCAGCTTGCTGAGTCTTCAGTTCAGCAACAGAATACTGGTCAGGGGCAAGACAGGTACAATAATGGCGAGCAACAATCAGGCTCTAACCGTATAAATGATGGTCAAGGTGATGAAAACCTTGATAGCAACAGCAATCTTGAATTGAATGTCACGTCAAAGCGTGATGGAATTAGTTATTATGCCTAGTATCAGGCTAAAACACTTAGCTAATAGAAAGAACCGTTAGTTAATAGAAGAACAGGAAGTTAGAGCTGAATATGGCAGAAGAACAAGAAACACCGAAAGGAAAGAGTAAGCTCCTCATTATCGCTATCGCGGTTGTTGTGCTGTTACTTGGAGGTGGTGGTGCCGCATTTTTCTTAATGGGTTCCGATGATAAGGCTGAGGGTGCTGGGTCGTCAGCTGAGGTTCAACTCATGGGTGCCGATCCAGTGGTCTATGTTAATGTGCCTCAAGCTTTCTTATTTAACGTTACGGGCGATAAGAAAGATCGCTTAGTTCAGATAAAGGTACAGCTGATGGTACGTGGTATGAAGAATGAAGTTCTCGCTCGATACCACTCTCCACTTGTTGAAAGCGCACTACTTGCTACATTCGCTTCGGCGACGGTCGATCAATTACGATCTCCTGCCGGCAGAGTTGAACTGCGGAACAAGGCGACTGAAGATATTAAAGCAAGCTTAACTCAAGCTGTTGGCCAGCCGGTAATTGAAAAAGTGTTATTCACTGACTTTGTAATTCAATAGGTAATATGTGACCGATTTATTAAGCCAAGACGAAATTGATGCGCTATTACATGGCGTTGATGATGTTGAAGACGTTGAAGATGTCTTAGAAACCGAAAGTGACAATACGGTCAATTTTGATTTCTCATCACAAGATCGAATCGTTCGTGGTCGAATGCCGACCCTTGAACTTATTAACGAGCGTTTCGCACGCCATATGCGTATTAGCTTGTTTAATATGTTGCGTAAGACGGCTGAAGTGTCGATCAACGGCGTACAGATGATGAAATTTGGTGAGTACCAGAACACACTCTATGTACCCACAAGTTTAAACATGGTTCGCTTCCGCCCGTTAAAAGGTACTGCGCTAATTACGATGGAAGCTCGGCTAGTTTTCATTCTCGTAGAGAACTTTTTTGGTGGTGATGGTCGTTTTCATGCCAAGATTGAAGGTCGCGAATTTACACCAACAGAAAGACGAATTATTCAGTTACTACTGAAAATTGTTTTTGAAGATTACAAAGAAGCTTGGTCTCCCGTGATGGGCGTTGAGTTTGAATACTTGGACTCTGAAGTAAACCCAAGTATGGCTAACATTGTGAGTCCAACCGAAGTGATTGTTGTGAGTTCATTTCACATTGAAGTCGATGGCGGCGGCGGTGATTTCCATGTGGTTATGCCTTACTCAATGGTTGAGCCGATTCGTGAACTGCTGGATGCTGGTGTCCAATCAGATAAAATGGAAACCGACGTTCGTTGGAGTTCAGCATTGCGTGATGAAATCATGGATGTGCCAGTCAACTTCCGTGTCAATTTGCTCGAGCAAGATATCTCTTTGCGTGATTTGATGGAACTTCGTCCTGGGGATGTTATCCCGATGAATATGCCTGAGCATGCAACCATGTTTGTTGAAGAACTGCCGACCTATCGTGTTAAAATGGGCCGTTCCGGAGAGAAGCTCGCGGTACAGATTTCTGGAAAAATTGAAAGACCTCATGTGGTCAAAACCGATCTCGCCTTTCTTGGCAAAGACTTAATGTCTGAGTTGGAAAATAGCGAAGATGAAGAATAGCAAAGTAGATAAAAGTATAGGAATTGGTAATGGAACCTAGTGAAGATCAAAAGCTAGCAGACGAATGGGCTGCAGCACTTGGTGAAGACCCTTCAGCACCGTCAATCGATGTTGATGATGTTCTCGCGGCACCACTTGATGAGTTAACCGACTCATCGTCTCCAATTTCAGAAGATGAGCGTCGTAAGCTGGATACCATTATGGACATCCCAGTGACTATCTCAATGGAAGTCGGCCGCTCTCAAATTAGTATCCGTAACTTACTTCAATTGAACCAAGGTTCGGTTGTTGAGTTAGATAGAATTGCTGGTGAGTCACTTGACGTGATGGTTAACGGCACTCTGATTGCTCATGGAGAAGTGGTTGTGGTGAATGACAAATTTGGTATTCGTTTGACAGACGTTATTAGTCAAACAGAACGAATTAAGAAGTTGCGTTAATGAGCTTCTTGTCTCAAAGACTGGCGGGCTCTTCTCTCGGAATGACAGGTTTTTCTCGCAGAGTCTTGGGAGTAGGGCTACTTGCTACTCCTTCTATTGCCTTTGCGGCAACGCCTCCTTCTCTCGATTTAGCGACCACTTTTGGGTCGCTAATTTTCGTTATAGCCTTCATTTTATTTATTGCTTGGCTACTGAAGCGAATGCAAGTGCCTGCGATGTCGAATCAACAAGGTTTGGCTATTATTAGGCAAATTCCGGTAGGCACAAAAGAACGTATCGCTATTGTACAAGCGGGCGATGAACAGTTCTTGGTAGGCATTACCACACAATCGATTCAGCTGATCTCTAAGCTCGATAAACCTCTTACTCAGGAGATGCTGGAAAAAAGTACATTTTCAAGTCAGCTTTCCCAGCTAATAAAAAAAGATGCAAACAAGTAACGGATTTTTGAATCCATTTTACTTTTGCCATGCCGGATTTTTCCGTACGGTGAAAGCGTGGTTGGTTCAGCTCATTATATTCTGCTCTCTCGTATTTAGCGTGTCAGTATTTGCACAGGTTGAAGATGGCACTGTCATTCCTGCGAATACCGCTGGATCTGAGTCGGTCACCATCAGTACGATGCAGCAAGATCAAGCCAAATCGAAGACTATGACCACTGGTAGCTTAACCGGTAATGGTGGCGGTATCCCTGCGTTTACCATGACCACCAATGCCAATGGCGGTGAAGACTACTCGATTAACCTGCAAATTCTTGCGTTAATGACCATGCTTGGCTTCTTGCCGGCGATGGTTATTTTGATGACATCGTTCACCCGCATTGTGGTTGTGATGTCTATTTTGCGTCAGGCAATGGGTCTTCAACAAACACCTTCAAACCAAGTGATTATTGGCATTGCGATATTTCTGACCTTCTTCATCATGTCGCCAGTAATCAGTCAGGTTAATGAGCAAGCCGTTCAGCCTTATTTGAATGAACAGATATCAGCGCGACAGGCATTTGATGTTGCCCAAGGGCCGATTAAGTCTTTCATGCTTAAACAGACTCGAATCAAAGATCTTGAAACTTTTGTTGAGATATCCGGTGCGCAAGTAACTAACCCAGAAGATGTTTCAATGGCGGTTCTGATTCCCGCGTTTATCACGTCTGAATTGAAAACAGCTTTCCAGATAGGCTTTATGTTGTTCTTGCCGTTCCTAATTATCGACTTGGTGGTGGCATCAGTTTTGATGGCCATGGGTATGATGATGTTGTCACCAATGATTGTATCGTTGCCGTTTAAGTTGATGTTGTTCGTCCTTGTTGATGGTTGGAATTTGATACTCTCCACACTCGCCGGCAGTTTTGCCTTGTAGCTGGGGGAAGCATGAATCCTGAAATATTCGTAGATTTGTTCCAAGATGCCCTTTGGATGGTACTAATTATGGTGTGCGCCATAATTATTCCTAGCCTGCTGATTGGTTTGGTTGTGGCTGTTTTCCAAGCGGCTACTTCGATCAATGAACAAACTTTAAGTTTCCTACCACGTTTGATCGTGACGTTATTAGCGTTGATGATGTTTGCGCATTGGATGACCCAAATGATGATGGAGTTCTTTTTCGAACTCATCGAACGCTTGCCACAAGTTCTTTACTAAACCGATATGGAATACCCAACGAGCCTTGTACTAGAGTGGTTAGCCAATTATTTTTGGCCCTACACTCGCATCTCAGCCATGCTGATGGTGATGACAGTAACCGGTGCACGCTTTGTGTCGCCGCGTATTCGTCTGTATTTAGGTTTAGCGATCACCTTTGCGGTGATGCCTGCGATCCCCGCTGTTCCTAAAGAGATTGAACTGCTCTCTTTCCAAGGTTTCTTGACTGTATTTGAACAAATCGTGATTGGCGTTGCCATGGGGTTTGTCACCCAATTTATGATTCAAACTTTCGTAATGCTCGGCCAGATCTTGGGTATGCAATCAAGCTTGGGTTTCGCCTCTATGGTGGATCCGGCTAACGGGCAAAACACGCCAGTACTGGGCCAATTGTTTATGTTGCTAGCGACCATGTTTTTTTTGGAGACTGACGGTCACCTGAAAATGCTGCAGCTGGTGGTGTTCAGCTTTAAGACTTTACCCATTGGCAGTGGAAGTTTGACCTCTGTTGATTATAGAGAGCTTGCTCTGTGGTTGGGTATCATGTTCAAAACAGCATTAGCAATGTCATTGTCTGGTATTATTGCGCTGCTGACGATTAACCTTTCGTTTGGTGTAATGACGCGTGCGGCGCCTCAACTAAATATCTTTTCTTTGGGTTTCTCATTTGCGCTACTCGTGGGCCTATTGCTTTGTTGGTATATCCTTGGCGGCTTGTTTAGTCACTATGAGTTATTTTGGATACAAACCGAACAACAGATATGTCGTCTAATCAGGTTAGAGTGCTAGGAGACTAAAATGGCAGAGTCAGACGGTCAAGAACGCACGGAAGACGCCACGCCCAAACGCTTGCAACAGGCCAAAGAGAAAGGGCAGGTTGCAAGGTCAAAAGAGTTAGCGTCGGCGTCGGTACTTATTGTTGGTGCGATTGCTTTAATGTGGTTTGGTGAATCGATGGCGAAAGCTTTGTTCGAAACAATGCAACGTCTGTTTTCTCTGAGTCGGGAAGAAGTTTTTGATACCACAAAACTTCTCGAAATTGCGGGTGGCGCATTAGTGAACCTGTTGTTCCCGCTGTTCTTAATCCTGATAACCTTATTTGTTGCAGCCGTCATTGGTGCGGCGGGTGTCGGGGGGATTAATTTCTCTATGCAGGCGGCGATGCCTAAGGCGTCTAAGCTAAACCCACTCAGTGGTATTAAGCGTATGTTTGGCCTGCAGAGTTGGGTTGAACTGTTGAAATCTATCTTGAAAGTGGCACTTGTTTCGGGAATGGCCATCTATCTTATTCAAGCTTCTCAACACGATTTAATGCAACTGAGCATGGAGGTATACCCACAGAATATCTTCCACGCTTTAGATATCTTGCTTAATTTTATTCTGCTGATCAGCTGCTCTTTACTTATCGTGGTGGCGATTGATATCCCGTTCCAGATTTGGCAACACGCCGATCAGCTGAAGATGACCAAACAAGAAATTAAAGATGAACACAAAGATACTGAAGGTAAGCCTGAAGTTAAGGGCCGCATTCGTATGTTGCAAAGAGAAGCTGCCCAGCGCCGTATGATGGCTGACGTACCTCAAGCGGATGTGATTGTGACCAACCCGGAGCATTTCTCGGTGGCTCTACGCTATAAGCAGAATCAAGACAAAGCCCCCGTTGTAGTTGCGAAAGGTGTTGATCATATGGCAATGAAGATCCGTGAAATTGCCCGTGAAAATGACATCTATATTGTTCCTGCGCCACCATTGGCTAGGGCGCTTTATCACACTACCGAACTAGAACAACAAATTCCTGACGGTCTGTTTACAGCAGTTGCTCAAGTGCTTGCATATGTGTTTCAACTAAAACAGTACCGAAAACGAGGCGGAGAGAGGCCAAAACTCCAAGATTCTAATATGCCGATCCCACCTGATTTACGACATTAGATCAATTGCTTGAGCTCTGCTTGATGAACCCTGATAATAGCGGGCTAGCTAATCCTCTTTTTAGAGAGGCGATGGCAATAATTTGACGAAAAGTGTTGGTACAGTGTTTGCTATATCCACCCCGAATATTATAAGCCGATCATTAATAACCTTAGCATTGTAAATCTGAGTATTATAAGCCCAGTCATTATAAATCCTAGCGTTATAAATCCCGAGCATATAAAGCTTAGTATTATAAACCTGTGCATTTGAACCTATGCACTATAAACCATAGCAACATAGCTTAGACCTGAGCCTCAAATAGCTTAGTGAGATGGCTACAACATAGCGAAACTGTCTAGACTTATGAAATTCTCCCTGCCTTTTGCGGACAAGCTGCCTAAAATCCCTAATCGTGCGATGCCTGCAATTGGCGCACCCGTTATGGTACTTGCGACGCTCGCTATGGTGGTGTTGCCAATACCAGCCTTCTTGTTGGACATGTTCTTCACTTTCAACATTGCACTGTCCATGGTTGTGTTACTGGTTTCGGTTTATACCCGCAGGCCTTTGGACTTCGCTGCATTCCCGACCGTACTTCTGATTGCGACTCTACTTCGATTAGCTTTGAACGTTGCTTCGACACGTGTGGTATTGCTTCATGGTCACGAAGGTGGTGACGCGGCCGGTAACGTTATTGAAGCCTTCGGTAACGTGGTGATCGGCGGTAACTACGCGGTAGGTCTAGTGGTGTTCTTGATTTTGATGATCATCAACTTCATGGTTGTAACCAAAGGTGCGGGTCGTATTTCGGAAGTAAGTGCACGTTTCACCTTAGATGCCCTTCCGGGTAAACAGATGGCAATCGATGCCGACTTGAATGCGGGTTTGATCGACCAAGATCAGGCTCGTACTCGACGTTTTGAAGTGACCAAAGAGGCTGACTTTTACGGCTCGATGGACGGTGCATCTAAGTTTGTTAAAGGCGATGCAATAGCCGGTATCTTGATATTGTTCATCAACATCATTGGCGGCTTGAGTATCGGTATGGCTCAGTTTGACCTTGGTTTTGGTGAAGCCATCGAAATCTATACGCTACTGACTATCGGTGATGGTCTGGTTGCCCAAATTCCATCGCTGTTACTTTCTATTGCTGCGGCGATGATGGTAACGCGTCAAAATACTGATGAAGACATGGGCGAACAACTTGTCTTCCAAATGTTCGATAATCCTAAAGCCCTAATGATCACCGCTGCTATCCTCGGCATCATGGGTATTGTTCCTGGTATGCCACATTTCTCCTTCTTGAGCCTTGCTGTGGTTGCTGGGGCTGGGGCTTACTTTATCGATAAAAAGAACAAGGCAAAGGTAGAAGAGAAAAATCTACCTGCAACCGCTAATGCCAATGGTGATAAGCCCGCATCGCAAAAAGAACTGTCTTGGGATGATGTTCAACCGGTAGATATTATTGGTCTCGAAGTGGGGTACCGCTTGATTCCTTTGGTCGATAGAGACCAAGGTGGAGAATTGCTTGAGCGCGTGAAAGGTGTACGGAAAAAGCTGTCTCAAGATTTTGGTTTCTTGATTCCAGCCGTACACATTCGCGATAATCTGGAACTGACACCAAACAGCTATCGAATTACCCTGATGGGGGTAGCGGTTGGTGAGGCTGAGATCAAGCCGGACATGGAGCTCGCGATTAACCCTGGCCAAGTCTATGGGATGATAGATGGAGAGCCGACGATTGACCCTGCCTTTGGCCTTGAAGCCGTCTGGATTCGTGAAGAGCAGCGTGAACACGCACAAGCCTTAGGTTATACGGTTGTAGACTCTTCAACCGTACTTGCCACACACCTTAGCCAGCAGTTAACGAATAACGCTTCACAGTTGATTGGCCACGAAGAAGTTCAAAACTTACTTGAGATGCTTAGCCGATCAACACCTAAGCTGGTGGAAGGTTTTGTACCGGATCAATTACAGCTTGGTGTGGTTGTTAAAGTTCTACAAAACCTACTGAATGAAGCGATTCCAATTCGTGATATTCGAACCATTGTCCAAACTTTGTCGGAGTACTCTTCTAAGAGTCAAGAACCTGACATATTAACTGCAGCTGTTCGTATCTCACTAAAACGACTAATTGTTCAAGAAATCAATGGTATAGAGCCAGAATTACCAGTTATAACCTTAATTCCTGAGTTGGAACAAATCTTGCATCAAACCATGCAGGCATCCGGCGGAGAATCTGCTGGTATTGAACCTGGTTTAGCCGAACGTTTACAGACCTCACTCAGTAACGCGACACAAGAGCAAGAACTGAAAGGTGAGCCGGCGGTATTATTGACCTCTGGTGTTTTACGTTCGACTCTGGCTAAGTTCGTGAAAAACACGATCCCAAGCTTGAGAGTATTATCTTACCAAGAGATACCAGATGAAAAGCAGATACGTATAGTACAAGCTGTTGGTAATTAAGCCGCCTAATTAGAACGGACGATCGAATTGAAAATTAAACGATTTTTTGCAAAAGATATGCGAACAGCTCTGCTCCAAGTTAAAGAAGAACTTGGCTCAGAAGCGGTGATCATGTCTAACAAAAAGGTCGCAGGTGGTGTGGAAATTGTTGCCGCTATTGATGGCGATTCCAGCCCGTCGACAGCAAGTCCCAGACTCAATAAACCTCAGCAGCCTACGCAAAGCCAGTACACTCAAATGTCTGAGCCCAAATTGCCAACTGGGCGTCGTCAATTAGATGATGACAAGGTTAGCATCCAGCCGAATGCAGAAGGTGGACGCTCAATGACCAAGCGCTTTGCGAATATGCTAAAGCAATACAGTCATGGCGCCGACGATGAGCAACAACATCGCGCTGAAAACGAAGACTCGTTATCAGCATTGCTCAATCGCCAGTCAAGTAACGGTCATCAACCTCAGAGTAGCCAGCATTCTAGCGGCAGCCTTGACTCGGCCTTTGCTCGTGAAACGGGTTTATCTAAATTGATTGCCGAAGATCGCAGAGTAGAGCGTCCAGCACCTCGCTTAGATCCTACCCGTTATGATCGTGGTCGAGAGAATGCTCAATCCAAAGGTTCAGATACTGAAATGGAAACGATGCGCGACGAGATGATTTCAATTCGTCGTTTGTTAGAGCATCAAGTATCTGGGCTCATGTGGCAAGAAGTCGAACGTCGCGAACCTTTGCGAGCGATGCTTATCAAGCGCCTAGAACGTATGGGTGTTTCGGCAGAACTCGCCGATCAAATGGCCTGTTACATTCCAGAAGACACAAAACCAGCACGAGCATGGAAAGCCTTGCTTGCTCTGGTCGCTGATCAAATCTCAGTAACACAAAAAGATATTTTAAAACGCGGCGGTATTGTGGCCTTACTTGGCCCGACTGGCGTAGGTAAAACAACAACCGTTGCTAAGCTCGCAGCCCGCGCAGCAATGGAGTACGGTGCAGATAACGTAGCGCTTGTGACAACGGACACATATCGCATAGGTGCACATGAGCAGTTATCGATTTATGGTCGAATTATGGGTTGTCCTGTAAGAGTTGCTAAAGATTCTAGTGAATTGGCCGATGTAATATATCAGTTACGTAATCGTCGCCTGATTCTAGTCGATACTGCAGGTATGGGGCAGCGAGATGTTCGCCTATCTGAGCAGTTAGACACATTGATGCAAGAGAGTGGTTCCGTTATTAATAGTTACCTTGTGTTACCCGCAACCGCGCAACGCAAAGTACTACAAGAAACCATTGAACACTTTAGAAGAATCCCGCTGTCGGGATGTATCCTGACGAAGCTGGACGAATCACTTAGTTTGGGTGAGTTCATCAGTGTGGTAATACAAAATGCATTACCAGTTGCTTATATAGCAAATGGTCAACGAGTTCCTGAAGATATCGTTATTGCTCAGCCAAAGTACATGATTGCTAAGGCCAATGAGTTATTAGAAAAATCGACAGAGAATGAACCTCATTACTGGAATAGCGATTCTGAAGGGCTCTAGGCGGCGGATAAATATGAATGAGAATATGATACACGATCAAGCTAGCGGCCTCCGTCGCTTAACCCAGCCTTCACTCACAAAAGTTATCGCTGTAACGGGTGGCAAGGGAGGCGTAGGTAAATCGAATGTAACGTTAGGTATGGCTATTTGTATGGCTCGCCAAGGCAAGAAAGTCATGGTACTGGATGCCGATTTAGGATTAGCTAACGTAGACATCATGCTCGGCATTCGTTCTAAACGAAATCTTGGGCATGTGTTGGCTGGCGAGTGTGAACTTAAGGATGCGATTGTCGAAGGGCCGCACGGAATTAAAATTATTCCAGCGACATCAGGCACACAAAGCATGACTGAACTTTCACACGCTCAACACGCCGGGTTGATTCGTGCTTTTGGTTCGCTTGAAGACGAGATGGATATCTTATTGGTTGATACCGCAGCGGGTATATCCGATATGGTCATCAGCTTCTCAAGAGCTGCGCAGGATGTGGTTGTGGTGGTTTGTGATGAACCAACGTCGATTACTGATGCATATGCATTGATTAAGCTGTTGAGTCGAGAGCACCAAGTTCAGCGATTCAAAATTGTTGCAAATATGGTCAGAAGCTACCGAGAAGGCCGAGAATTATTTGCAAAGTTGACTTTGGTCACAGAGCGCTTCTTGAATGTGAGCCTCGAACTCGTAGCATGTATTCCTTTAGATGATAAAGTACGTCAATCAGTTAAGAGACAGAAAATCGTAGTCGATGCGTTTCCTCGCTCTCCAGCTGCATTGGCAATCAGCTCTTTGGCTAATAAGGCATTGACCTGGCCAATACCAAAAACACCAAGCGGACACTTGGAGTTTTTTGTTGAAAGGCTGCTGAACCGTACTGAATTTATAGAGGAACCATTTGGTGAATAAAGCGCTTACTTACGATCAACATGCTAATCACAATAGCCAGCAGGCTTTTTTTGAGAAGTACTCTGTGTTGGTTAAGCGTATCGCTCATCATTTGTTGGGGCGATTACCGCCTAATGTATTAGTTGATGACTTGATTCAAGCCGGCATGATTGGCCTGATTGAAGCGCAACAGAACTATGATGGTACCAAAGGCGCAAGCTTTGAGACGTACGCAGGTATTCGAATTCGTGGGGCAATGTTGGATGACATTCGCCGCGGGGATTGGGTCCCGAGATCGGTTCATAAAAACAATCGAGAAATCAGTAGTGCAATCGCGGAATTAGAGGGCACTCTCAATCGCGATCCCAGTGATGCTGAGGTGGCAAAGCACATGGGGCTGAGTTTAGACCAGTATCACAGTGCTTTAACTGATATTAATTGCTCAAAATTGGTAGGGATAGAAGACTTAGGTGTCTCTGATGATGTAATATCTCCGAATGAAGATTCTCAAGATAATACGCCTTTTCAAGGGGTTGCAGATGAATCATTCCGCCAAGCTTTGATCGACTCGATAAAACAACTTCCGGAAAGAGAAGGCCTCGTGCTTTCGCTTTATTACGACGAAGAACTCAATTTAAAAGAGATTGGGGAAGTATTAGGTGTCAGCGAATCTCGTGTCAGCCAAATACTAAGCCAATCTATGCAGCGTTTACGCACTAAGTTAAGTGCTTGGACACAGAACGACTAACAACACTGATTTTATTCAGTGGAGGCTAATTTGAACAAAAACATGAAAATTCTCATTGTTGATGATTTTTCAACGATGCGCCGAATTGTTAAAAACCTACTTCGTGATTTAGGTTTCAACAACACTCAAGAAGCAGACGATGGCTTGACCGCGTTACCTATGCTGAAAAAAGGCGAATTTGATTTCGTGGTAACTGACTGGAACATGCCGGGTATGCAAGGTATTGATCTTCTAAAACACGTCCGTGCAGACGCTGAACTTAAGCACCTTCCAGTGCTTATGATCACAGCAGAAGCTAAGCGTGAGCAGATCATCGAAGCAGCGCAAGCGGGTGTTAATGGTTACATTGTGAAGCCGTTCACTGCCGCAACTCTAAAAGAGAAACTCGACAAGATTTTTGAGCGTTTATAAGCACTCATAATAACCTGTTTCAGGCGCTTCATAGAGAGACATTAACTTTTTTGTTTCCCGTTTACCTCTAAAGCTGAAGCGTCACAAACTATGCGGAGTAAGGCCGGACTCAGGATGATTTCATTAGAACAAGCAAAAAAATTAGTAGAGCTGCTTGAAAACGACGAGCAGCAAGGTGCTGATTCTCTTGTTAGAAGCATTTATGAAGATAATTTTAATCTTCAAGATAACCCAATGCTTCAAGAAATAGGCAGTCTGACTCGTGACCTCCATGATTCTTTGACACAATTCAACTTTGACGAGCGTATTAACGTTATCGCAAATGATGAAATCCCTGACGCCAGGGATCGCCTTCAATATGTCATTGATAAAACGGAAGTTGCGGCGAACAAAACGATGGACGCTGTCGATCGCTGTATGCCAATTGCAACTAATTTACACGAGTGTTTACTTCAAGTAAGGCCTCAATGGAATGAACTGATGCATGGCCGCATTGAGCTAGTAACATTCAAAGCTTTATGCCACCGCATTGATGGATTACTTGTCCAAGTAGAAGGTGATAGTACTGAACTACGTGGACAACTGACTGAAATCTTGATGGCTCAGGATTTCCAAGATTTAACTGGGCAGATTATTAGCAAAGTTATTACCTTGGTGAATGAGGTTGAAGGACGTCTGGTAGAGATTCTCACCGTATTCGGTGCGAATCAAATAGAACCAACACCAGAGACAGATAAGAAGTCATCTATTGCTCCAGAGGGTCCGATCATGAACCCAGAAGCTCGTGAGGATGCTGTTGCATCTCAAGATGAAGTCGACGATTTGTTATCCAGTCTTGGATTTTAAAGGTAACGTATGAGCTACGATTTAGACGAAGATATTCTTCAGGACTTTTTAGTCGAAGCAGGAGAGATCCTCGAACTTCTATCAGAACAACTGGTAGAGCTAGAGAATAACCCTGACGACAAAGAACTACTAAACGCTATTTTCCGTGGTTTCCATACAGTAAAAGGTGGTGCTGGTTTCCTAGCATTGACCGAGCTGGTGGATACTTGTCATGGTGCTGAGAATGTGTTCGACATTCTAAGAAATGGCCAACGCAGTGTAACATCAGGACTGATGGATACGATGCTACAGGCTTTAGATACAGTCAATGTACAGTTTAAAGCCGTGCAAGATGAGGAAGCTTTAGTACCAGCAGACCAATCTTTACTGGATGAACTTCATCGCCTCTGTAAGCCAGAGTCTGAAGATGAAGTTGTGGCAGTAGAAGCTCCAGCACCGGTTATCTCTGAGCCTATCGTTGCAGCTCCGGAACCTACTGTTGAAAGTTCAAACATCAGTGCATCTTCCGTGGATGATATTTCTGAAGATGAATTTGAGCGTTTACTTGATGAACTTCACGGTAAGGGTGGTTCACCAACGACATCATCTGTAGACACACCAGCGCCAGCACCTGTGGCACCTCAGCCAGTAGCTGCGAGTGGTGACATTACTGACGACGAATTTGAAAAGTTGTTAGATGAGTTGCATGGTGCAGGTCAAAGCCCGACAGCTGCAAGCTCAACGCCACCACCTCCTCCAGTCGCTCCTGTAGCCAAAGCACCAGTAAAGTCTGAAGGCGATGACCTAATGACTGATGCTGAGTTTGAGAGTTTACTTGACCAGTTACACGGTTCAGGTAACGGCCCTTCAATTGAAGAGTTGGATGCTGCGACTAAGCCTGTACAAGCGAAGCCTGAGCCTGTTGCGCCGAAAGTCGCTCCTAAACCACAGCCTGCTCCTGTTGCTGTAAAAGCAGAACCTAAGCCTAGCGTACCAGCAAAAGCTGAAGTTAAAGCGCCTGCGAAGAAGCAGCAAGCTGAAGCCACAGTTCGTGTTGATACATCAACACTGGATACCATCATGAACATGGTGGGTGAGCTAGTATTGGTCCGTAACCGTCTTGTTAGCTTAGGTTTAAACAGCAATGACGAAGAAATGTCGAAAGCTGTCTCTAACTTAGATGTTGTTACAGCTGACCTACAAGGTGCAGTAATGAAGACGCGTATGCAGCCGATCAAGAAAGTATTTGGTCGATTCCCACGCGTTGTCCGTGACCTTGCTCGTACCTTGAAGAAAGACATCGTTCTTGAAATGCGTGGCGAAGAAACGGATCTTGATAAAAACTTAGTAGAAGCACTTGCTGATCCCCTGATTCACTTGGTGAGAAACTCTGTAGATCATGGTATCGAAATGCCGGACGACCGTGTTGCTGCGGGAAAATCTAAAACCGGTAAAGTGATTCTGTCCGCCTCTCAAGAAGGCGACCACATTGAACTGGCTATCGTTGATGATGGCGGCGGTATGGACCCTGATAAGCTTCGTGCTATCGCGGTTAAGCGCGGTCTGATGGATGATGATGCAGCGTCTCGCCTAACAAATAAAGAGTGTTTCAATCTAATCTTTGCTCCTGGCTTTTCAAGTAAAGAAAAGATCTCAGATATCTCTGGCCGTGGTGTAGGTATGGACGTTGTGAAAACAGCGATCAACACACTGAATGGTTCTATTGATATCGATTCAGAGATGGGCCAAGGCACCAAGATAACCATTAAGGTTCCGTTGACACTTGCGATTCTACCAACCTTAATGGTCGGTGTTGCGGGTCACCCGTTCGCATTGCCACTGGCTTCTGTAAATGAAATCTTCCACTTAGACCTAAGCCGCACAAACGTGGTTGATGGTCAGCTGACTATTATCGTTCGCGATAAGTCTATTCCACTGTTCTACTTACAAAATTGGCTTACACCTAAAGAAGGTCTTGTTGAAGGACGTCAAGGTCATGGTCATGTTGTTATTGTGCAACTTGGTAGTCAACGTGTTGGTTTTGTTGTAGATGCGCTTATCGGCCAAGAAGAAGTGGTTATTAAGCCACTTGATAAGCTTCTTCAAGGCACGCCAGGAATGGCAGGTGCGACAATTACAAGTGACGGTCACATAGCATTGATTTTAGATGTGCCGGACTTGTTGAAGCAGTACGCAGCTGCATCAAGAATTTAACTTAAGGATAAATATGGCGATTAAAGTATTAGTCGTTGATGATTCGAGCTTCTTCCGTCGTAGAGTAAGCGAGATCATCAACTCGGAGGCTCGCCTAGAAGTCATCGATGTAGCAGTAAACGGTAAAGAAGCGGTTGAGAAAGCGAAAAAGCTAAGACCTGACGTAATTACTATGGACATCGAGATGCCTGTCATGGACGGTATTACTGCCGTTCGTGAAATTATGGCTGCGTCTCCAACGCCTATTTTGATGTTTTCATCGTTAACGCATGATGGTGCAAGAGCAACGTTAGATGCGTTAGACGCGGGTGCTCTAGATTTCTTACCTAAGAAATTTGAAGACATCGCTCGTAACCGTGACGATGCTGTCGCATTGCTTCAACAGCGCGTGATTCAGATTGCTGCAAAGCGCGCGTTTATGCGACGCACTCCTGTTGCGCCAAGAGCTACTGCAACAGCTACGGCGTCAACATCAGCGCCATTGCGCCAATCTATTTCAGCAACAGCCCCTGCTGTTAAACCAGCGGTTGCTTCAACCGCGAAATTCAGAGCCTCGGGTAAAAAGTATCAATTAACTGCTATTGGTACTTCTACTGGTGGGCCAGTTGCACTACAGAAAATTTTGACACGCATCCCTGCCAGCTACCCACATCCGATTGTGTTAGTGCAGCATATGCCAGCAACGTTCACCGCTGCTTTTGCTAGCCGATTGAATACCTTGTGTAAGATTGAAGTTCGTGAAGCTCAAGACGGAGACCTGTTGAAACCTGGGGTGGCTTATCTTGCTCCAGGCGGAAAGCAAATGATGATTGATGGTCGCCCGGGTTCGGCGCGTCTGAAGATTATCGATGGTGGTGACCGAATGAACTACAAGCCTTGTGTGGATGTCACTTTTGGTTCTGCAGCTAAGATCTACGGCGATAAAGTGTTGTCTATGATACTGACCGGTATGGGTGCTGATGGTCGAGAAGGTTCTCGCATGTTAAAAACAGCGGGTTCGACCATTTGGGCGCAAGACGAAGATAGTTGTGTTGTATATGGTATGCCTCAAGCTGTAGCAAAAGCTGGCATTTCTACTGAAGACCTACCTCTAGACCGCGTTGCGGAACGGATTTTGGTCGAAGTTGGGTTAGCTTAGGTAAATCGACATGATTGTTTGGAGTGTTGCAAACCAAAAAGGTGGCGTTGGAAAAACGACGACGACAGTGACCCTAGCTGGCTTACTTGCCTTAAAGGGTCATCGTGTGTTGTTGGTTGATACTGACCCACATGCATCACTAACCACCTATTTGGGTTACGACTCAGATACGGTGGAATCGAGCCTGTTTGATCTGTTCCAGCTGCGTGAGTTTTCTACGCAAGCTGTGAGAGCGTTGACTATACAGACCGAAATTGAAGGTATCGATATTATTCCCGCACACATGTCATTGGCGACATTAGACCGTGTAATGGGAAATCGAAGTGGTATGGGGTTGATCTTAAAGCGTGCTTTGGCCGCTTTGAAAGATGACTATGACTACGTGCTTATCGATTGTCCGCCTATTCTTGGTGTGATGATGGTGAATGCGTTGGCTGCCAGTGATCGTATCTTGATTCCGGTACAGACTGAATTTTTGGCGATGAAAGGTTTAGAGCGCATGATTCGCACTCTAACTATTATGCAGAAGTCTCGCAAAACACCGTTTAAGGTGACGATTGTCCCGACGATGTACGACAAGCGAACGAAAGCATCATTGCAAACATTGACTCAGCTTAAAGATGACTATCCAAACCAAGTTTGGACCTCTGCTGTGCCGATTGATACCAAGTTTCGCGATGCCAGTCTAAAACGTTTGCCAGCATCTCATTTCGCATCGGGTAGCCGTGGTGTATTTGCTTATAAACAGCTGCTTATTTATCTCGAGAGGTTAGCGATAAATGAGCGCGAATAACGAATCGACATTGACGCAACCAAGTTTATCGAGTGAACAAGCAATCGATGATTACTTTACCGCGCTGTTAGGCGATGAAAACTTTGAATCTGATGCTTTTCTTGTTGACGAGTCTAGCGGCGAATCACAAACTAAAGAGCCAGAGCCAGAGCCAGAGCCAGAGCCAGAGCCAGAGCCAGAGCCAGAGCCA